>JAKCCX010000126.1 GCA_021838715.1 Pseudomonadota bacterium
GCGTGCGCGGAGGAAATCGGCAGCAGGCAGACGACCGCGAGCGCCAGGAAATGGTGGCTGGTTTTTTTCATGTTGGTTCCCTTCGTCGATCAAAACGCCGGTAGCGGCTCGGGTCGCGGCACGATCAGACTTTCGCGGCCAGGTCGTGGAACATCTGCTTGATATGCCCGAAAATGCCCGGCTTCGCATTGCCGCCGCGCACCTTTTCCTGGATTGCGGCGATTTCGCCGCGAATCGGCTTGTACTTGCCGTAGCCGAGGGCCTCGGCATCGGCGAGGTGGTGGTCCGCACGTGACAGCAGCGACAGGATCGCCGCCTTGTTTTTCGCGGTTCCCTGTTTCATCAGGCCTTCGGCGTCGAGCACGTCGCCTTCCGCTTCGATCGGCGGCAACGGAACGACCTGTTCCGACGTCACGATCGACCCGAGTGCATCGGCGAGGGTCGACTCGGCATCCGAAGTGCGCGATGCCTGGATCTCCGCGCTGGCCTTCTTGATCGCCTTCGGGTAGATCCCCAGCGGCAGCAGATCGGTGTCGATGTGCATCTCGCTGCGCAGCGGAACCAGCAGTGCGCGGGCGTGCTGGATGTTGCCGGCGTCGAGCGCCGACTCGGCGCCTTTCACCGAAGTGTGGATCTTGTCCAGCGAAGGCTTGGTGTCGACGATGTTGGCGCGGACGGCGATCGGCACCAGATTGAGATGCGGGTCGCGCGCGAGCAGCACGTTGAGACGCCCGTCCGCATCGGCCAGCAGGTGGAACGCGCGCTTCGTATCGTGATCTTCGAGATAGAACAGGGCGTGCAGCACTTCGTCCTGGGCGACCATCGCGTTGCGGATCAGCCGCCGGCGCTCCCGGCGCAGCGCCTGCGAGGCCACGTCCTTCACGTGCTGCGCCTTCGCGGCCGCGGCCGGCGTCGCGGGCGGCGAAACGCGGGCATCGGCGGCGGCAGCGCTGCCGATCGCGGCCATCAGCCCGGCGGAAGCCAGCAGGGACATGGCGTTTCGGGTTTTTGCTTTCATCATGAACTCCGGTGCAATGGTTTTCCAAGGGTCGGCCGGGAACGATTGCGGACGGTTCCGCGGCGCCGTCGCCCATTTTCTCCGCAAGGATCCCCGGGAATGCCCGGCATCGCGCGAATGCGTTGCGAGAAGTGTTTACGGATATTGCGTACGTCGTTTCCGGGGGCGGCGCCGTTCTCCGAGGGCGGCGCGAGGCCGCGGGCGGCATCGCCATGACCGGCGCCGTTCGGCACGGTATGCTTTCCGCATTCCCCGCATCGTGGAGCTTGGCATGCTTGCATCGTTTCGCTCGGCCGGATCTATCCGTGCATCCTCCGGCATCCGGCCGCTGCGCGCCGGCGCGGCCGCGCTGCTGACCGTCCTTGCGCTGTGCTCCTGCGAGACGCAGCAGGAGCGGATCGCGCATCACGAAGACAATCTGGCCGCGGCCGGATTCCTCGTGCGTCCGGCCAATACGCCCGAGCGCATCGCAATGCTGAGCCAGTTGCCGCCGAACCGGTTCGTGATGCGCGTGCATGGCGATATGGTCCATTACGTCTATGCCGACCCCATGGTCTGCGGCTGCCTGTACATCGGCACGCAACAGGCATACAACCAGTACAAGCGCGATCGCCTGCAACAGCACATGGTCGACGAACAGGCCATGGCGGCGGAGATGTACAGCAACGCATCCTGGAACTGGTCGGCATGGGGCCCCTGGGGTCCCGGATACGGATTCGCCTTCGGCCCGACGATGGGCTGGTAAGGCGCGCGCCGCCGCCCTGCGCGGTCGTTTTGCAACGGCCGGTCAGGGACCGGACGCCGCGGCGCGCTGTGCGCCGGCGAGCGCCTCGTGCAGGGTGCTGTAGATATTGGCTTCGCCGATCGCGGAGGTGACGCCATGGCGCATCAGGTCGGCGCGCAGGTACGGATTCACGCGTGCCAGCGCGACCGCGATGCCGCGGGCGGCCAGGGCCTGGCACAGGGCATTGACGGAACGCCCCGCCGAGTAGTCGAGGTCGGTGATCGCCGAGGCATCGATCAGGAAGCGCTGGACCGGATGGGGCGCGGCGTCGATCAGCCGGCGCACCTCGTCGGCGAACTGCCGTTCGTTGGCATAGAACAGATCGGCGCCGAAGCGGTAAATGATCAGGCCCGGCGCGGTTTCCATCCCCTCCCGCGTCGGGACGGGTTCCCAGCGGCCGTTGCCGTTGGGTATCAGCACCATCGTATGCGGCCGGTAGCTGTGGCGCACGTGGCGCAGCAGCGATAGCGCGATCGCCGCCAGGATCCCGCTCTCCACGCCGCCGACCACGATCACCGCCGCCGTCGTCATCGCCAGCGCGAATTCGCCCGGACTTTCGCGGCGGATTTCATTCAGCTCGCGGACGTTGACGAGACTGACGGCGATCGTGAAGACGATCGATGCCAGCACGCACTGCGGCAGATACTGCAGCCATCGGCTCAGAAACAGCAGCACCGCGACGACGACCACGGCCAGGGTGACCTGGGCGATCTGGCTGCGCGCGCCCGCCTGGTCGGCCATCGCTGTCTGCGTCGGGCTGCCGTTGACCACGAAGGCGCCGGTCATCGCCGCGGCGATGTTGGCCGCGGCAAGACCGAGCAGGTCGGCATCCTCGTCGATGGCGTCGCCGTGGCGGTCGGCGAACGCGCGGCTGGTCGCCGCGCTCTGCGCGATGACCACGACGAAGCAGGATGCGGCCACCTCCAGGAGGTCCAGCGCCTGGGTCCATCCGACCGGGGGCAGGCGCAGATGCGGCAGCCCGACGCGCAAGGGCCCGATCACGGCGATGCCGTGGCGGGCGAAATCCCAGATCACGCTGGCGCCGATGCTGGCGATCACCGCGGCCAGTGCAACCGGCCAGTGCGGCCGGAAGCGCTTGAACGACAGGATGGTCGTCACGACGATCGCCGACAGACCGAACACCGGCCAGTGGATGGTCGACAGGTGGCTGGCGATGTCGGCCGCCTGTTCGGTCGTCAGGCGCGACGAAAACGGGATGGCCAGCATGTCGCCCAGCATGGCGATGCCGACCTGCACGCCGACGCCCGCGAGGAATCCCACCAGCACCGTGCGCGACAGAAAGTCGGCCAGGAAGCCGAGGCGGAAGATGCGCGCGATCAGCAGCATCATTGCGGTGAGCAAGGCGGTCATGCCCGCCAGCGCGACGTACTCGGCGCTCGACGGGGCGGCGAGCGTCGTGAGCCTGCCTGCAAAGATCGTGGCGGTTGCAGAGTCGGCGGCGACGACGAGACTCGGTGAAGCGCCGAAGATCGCGAACGCCACCGCGGGAAGCAGGCCGGTGTAGAGCCCGGTCACCGGCGGCATGGCGGCGATGCGGGCATAGCCGAGGAGCTGCGGGATGTCCATCGACGCGAGCACGACGCCCGCCATCGCGTCGCGCAGCACCGCGGGCCGATTCACCGGCGGCAGACCCTTGAACAACCGGATGGACCGCAGGTGCTTGCGCAGGCCGGACCCGATGCGGGCTGCCGGCTTGTCCGGAGTGTGCGGTGTGTCCATGCGGGAGCGAGTCTTCGCGCCGAGGTTGCCAATGAGATAAGAACGCCCAATCGGCATCGATCATACCGGCACGGGTTCCCGCGCCGGCGCGGCAATCACGCGGTCAGCCGGTCAACCCGGATTCGTGCGCTGCGCATACGGCGCGGTCGCAAGCAGCCGCTGCTCGAATT
>JAKCCX010000127.1 GCA_021838715.1 Pseudomonadota bacterium
CTTGATCGGAATGCGCGCGGTCTTGTCGGCGCCCTTTTGCTTTGCCGTCGGCGACGGCGCGGAGGATGTGGTCATGGCAAGAAATCAGTCCGGGAAAATCTGGGCGCGCAGGCACGCGAGCAGGCGCTCGCCGACCGCCTGCCGGTCGGGGCGCACGCCCAGTGTAGCCAGATCGGTCGCCCGCAGTCCCGGATACCCGCAAGGGTCGATCCGGGAATACGGCGAGAGATCCATCGCCACGTTCAAAGCCACCCCATGATAGGCGCAACCCCGATATACCTTGATGCCGAGGGCGGCGATCTTGGCGCGATCGAAAAACCGGGGATCGGGACCGGATGCCCCCGCGGCCGCATCGCCCTGGTGCGTTCCCTCTTCCGGCGAGCCGGCAATGCGGACGTACACCCCCGGTGCGCCGTCGACGCGGAATCCCGCGACGCCATACGATGCGAGAGTCTCGATCACCGCTTCCTCGATCCGCCGCACCAGCTCTCGCACGAAGAAGCCGGTGCGTCGGAGGTCGACCAGGGTGTACACGACCACCTGTCCGGGGCCATGATAGGTGACCTGACCGCCGCGATCAGTCGCAACCACCGGGATCGCTCCGGGGGCATGCACGTGCTCGCCGCGCCCCGCCTGCCCTTGCGTGAATACCGGCGGGTGTTCGACCAGCCAGAGTTCATCGGGCGTGTCCGGGCCGCGCGCCTCGGTGAAATCCCGCATCGCCTGCCAGGTTTCGCGATATTCGGCCCGCCCCAGATCGCGCAGCCGGACCGGCGGGACCCGCACTTCGCACGCCTGCCGCGCGAGCGCGCCCTCCGCCCTCTCTTCCGGCCGCATCATCGCCTCGCCTTTACAGCACCACCTTGACCATCGGGTGGCCCGTCAGGGCGCGATACAGGGCATCGAGCTGTTCGCGCGACTGCGCGCGGATGGTGACCGTCACCGAAAGGTATTTGCCGCCGCTAGATTGGCGCACCTCCACCGCGCTGCAGTCCCAGTCCGGCGCGTGGGCGCGCACGATCTCCACCACCTGCGGTTCGAATTCGATGCGATTCTCGCCCATGATCTTGATGGGGAAATCCATCGGGAAATTCATGGGGCTTTTCTTGCGGGGAGGGCAGCAGTTCATGGTCCGTCCAGGGGCGAGGGCGGCGACGACGCGTCCGCGCCCAGCAGGTTCTGCATCACCAGGCGCTTGAGCACGGTCAGGCGCCGATGGAAAAAATGATCCGCGCCGGGGACCACGATCACCGGAACCTCCGACTCGCCGGCCCAGCGGAACACGTCCTGCAAGGGGATCGTTTCGTCGCGTTCCCCGTGGATGACCAGGGTGCCGGAGTCGACCTTGGGCACGTCCCACTTGCCCGCCGCCGTGCCGACCAGCGCGAGCGCCTGCGGAGGGCTTCCGCGGCGCGTGAGTTCCTCCGCCGCGCGCGCCGCCACGACGCTGCCGAACGAAAACCCCGCCAGGGCCATCGGCGGCGGCGCGCGCAAGCGGCCGGCATATTCCGCCAGGCGCGGCACGGCGTCGATGAGGAAGAGGAAATCGTCCGTTTCCCCCCGCCCTTGGTCATGCGTGCCCTCGCTCGCACCGACGCCGCGGAAATTCGGCCGCACCGCGATCCACCCCAGGGCCAGGAACGCCCGCGCCAAGGTGAATGCCACCTTGTTGTCGAGCGTGCCGCCGTAGAGCGGATGCGGATGTCCGACGAAGGCGAACCCCCGCGGGGCCACGTCGGCGGGGGATTCGACGACGATCTCGACTTTCCCCGCCGGGCCGTCCAGCAACCTGCGTTCCATGTCGGGCTTCACGGCAATCGCAGCCGCTCCACGATCCGACCGCCGATCAGGTGTTCAGCGATGATCTCGTCGATGTCCCGTTCGTCGACGTAGGTGTACCAGACCTCGTCCGGGTAGACCACCAGGCAGGGACCCTCGTCGCAGCGGTCCAGGCAGCCGGCCTTGTTGATGCGGACCTTGCCGCGGCCGTCCAGCCCCAGTTTCTTGCAGCGCTGCTTGGCGTAGGCCTGCAGTTCCTCGCTGCGGTGGTTCGCGCAGCAATTGTCGGGCGCTTCCCGGCGATTGGTGCAGAAAAATACGTGTTTGCGGAAGAAGCCCATTGGCGCTACTGTCCCCGGATCATGTCGACGGAACGATCTGCAGAATTATCCGCCAACAGCACGATCCTGTCCGGTTTCCCGGAACCGCTCTCGGCAGCGGCCATTGCGCCGCACCTGCGGGCGGCCGATCTGAAGGTCGAGGCGGTCGCGACGACCGGCTCGACCAATGCCGACCTGATGGCCCGCGCCCGCGAGCGCGCGTTCCGAAGCCCGGTGCTGCGCGTGGCCGGTACGCAGACCGGCGGGCGGGGCCGCCTTGGACGCCGCTGGCTCGACGGCGGTGCGTCCCTGCTGTTTTCGCTGGGCCTGCCATGGCGCAAGGATCCGGCAAGCACTCCCGAGGTCACGCTGGCCTGCGGCCTCGCCGCGGCCGAAGCGCTGCACGCGCAGGGCATCCACGTCGGCCTCAAGTGGCCCAACGACCTTCTGCTCGACGGCCGCAAACTGGCGGGCATCCTCTGCGAAATGGCGGAAGATCCCGCGGGCGGACGCAGCCTGATCATCGGCATGGGCGTGAACCTGATTCTTCCGGCCGGCCTGCGCGACGGGATCGATCAGCCGGTCGCGGAGCTTGCCGAACGCGTCCCGCCGGACCGACTGCTTGCCGAGCGCGCGTGGTGGCTGGGCCGGTTCGCCGACGCGATGCTGGCGGCGGCGCGCAGATTCGAGCACGTCGGCGAGGGTGCCCCTTGAAGACCGTGCTCCTCGACGCCGGCAACACCGCGGTGAAGTGGCGCATCGTTTCCCCGGATGGGCCGTGGTCGGATGCGGATCCCCGCGGAACGATCCCGGTCGGCACGCCACGCCTCGCCGAGGAACTCCAGGATGCCTGCAAGGCCGCCGGGTGTTCCCTGTCGGATGCCGCCGGCTGCTGCGTGGCGCCGCAGTCGGTGCAGGACACAATCGACCGGGCGACGATTGCCGCACTGGGACGGCCGGTGCGATGGCTTACGGCGGCGACGCGATTCGAAGCCCCCGGCATTTCCCTGCGCAACGGCTACCGCGACCCGACGCAACTCGGCGCGGACCGCTGGCACGCGCTGATCGGCGCCCGCGCCGTCCGCCCGCGGGGCACGCTGCTGGTGGTGAGCGCCGGCACCGCCACCACGGTGGACACGCTGACGGACGACGGCCGATTCGTCGGCGGCGTGATCGCGCCCGGGATCCGCCTCATGCACGACAGCCTTGCCCGCGGCACGGCGCGCCTGCCTCGCGCCGACGGGGCATATCGCCCGCATCCCGACAACACCGGCGACGCCATGCAGACCGGGATCATCGACGCCCAGATCGGCTTGATCGAACGCCGGATCGGGCGCATCCGGGCGGACCAGGCCGCCGCATCGGTGCGCGGCGACGATGCCGACGACCGCGCGATCCACGTCCTGCTGTCCGGCGGCAATGCGGAACTGTTGTATAAGGCCTGGGCGGACGCGCAGGCATGCGATCCGGCGGCGACGGCAGTGGTCCGGTCGGTGGAACCCGACCTGGTGCTGCGAGGCCTCCGGCTCCGATCGACCCGCGAACCGCCGACCTGAAGCATGGCGGGCGCGGGACCGGCCGGCGCGGCCGCCTGCGCAACGTTTTCC
>JAKCCX010000128.1 GCA_021838715.1 Pseudomonadota bacterium
CGGCGCGGCGCCCGATCTGGAGAGCGGATTCAACGTGCTGCGGACGGGACGCGACCTCGTTCTGGTCGCGACCGGGTACATGGTGCATACGGCGCGGAGCGCGGCAGAGCGGCTGGCGGCGGCCGGCATCGCCGCCGGGGTCGTCGACCTCTTCGATGTCTCGCGGTTTTCGGCCGAACGGCTGCGTGCGGCGCTCGCGGGCGCCGCGGGCATCGTGACCCTCGAAGAGGGCTTCCGCGGGCGGGGCGGCATCGATGCGCTGATATTCGATTTCGCCGCCCGCCATGGCATCGGCGCGCGGATTTGCAATCTGGGCGTCGAGGGCGGATATCGGTTCGAACTCGGCACCCGCGCCGAACTGCATGAGCAGGTGGGCATCGGCGTCGAATCGGTGGTCCGCAGCGCGACCGCGTTCGCGCAATCGATCCGTTCCGCATGCGCAGCCTGACGATTCCGCCACCAGACGACCTTTCTTCCATTTCCGACATCCGAAAGCCCGAGAACATGAAGTTTCCGTTGATGCGCAACAACATCCTTCGCGAGGATCTGGATGCCGTCATCGCGCACCTGCGGCAGGACGATCCGATCCTGACCAACGGGGCGAACGTCCGGGCCTTCGAGGCCGAGTGGTCGCAGTGGCTGGGCGTGAAATACAGCGTGTTCGTCAACTCCGGCGCGTCGGCCAACCTCCTGACCATGGCGGCGCTGCGCATCCGTCACCCCGACGGCGGTGAGGTGATCGTGCCGCCGCTGACCTGGATCTCCGACGTCGCGTCGGTGCTGCAGAACGGGTTTACGCCGGTGTTCGCCGACATCGATCCGCGGACGCTCGGCATGGATTCCGCGCAAGTCCTGGCGAAGATCACCGACCGGACCCGCGCGGTGTTCCTGACGCATGTGCAGGGGTTCGACGCGCTGACCGACGGGCTGATCGCGGAACTCGCGCGCCGCGGGATTCCCCTGATCGAGGACGTCTGCGAGTCGCACGGCGCCACGCACGGCGGCCGCAAAGCCGGCGCGATCGGCTGGATCTCGAACTTCTCTTTTTATTATGCGCACCACATGAGCACGATCGAGGGCGGCATGGTGTGTACGGACGACCCGGAGGTGTACGAGCAGCTGCGGATGCTGCGTTCGCACGGCATGGTGCGCGAGGCGAGCGACCCGGACGTGAAGCACTCCTACCAGCAGGCGTTTCCCGCGCTCAACCCGGACTTCATCTTCGCCTATCCCGCGTACAACGTGCGCAACACGGAGATCGGCGGAATTCTCGGCCGCAGCCAGTTGAAGCGGCTGGACGCCAACGTCGCAACGCGCAACCGAAACCTGTTCCGCTTCCTCGACCGCATCGACGGCAAACGCTATTTCACCGACTTCAAGCGCGAAGGCTGCAGCAACTACGCGTTCAACCTGATCCTGAACGACCCGGACGACGGGTACGTTCAGCGCCTGATGACGAAGATGCGCGAATCGGGGGTCGAGTTCCGCCGCGGCAGCGCCGGGGGCGGCAACCAGGTCCGGCAGCCGTACCTGAAGGGCATCGTGCCGGACGACCTGCACCGGGAACTGCCGCGCACCGACCACGTGCATTTCTACGGCTTCTATGTCGGCAATTTCCCGGACCTGCGCGACGACGAGGTCGACGAGATCTGCCGCCTCGTCAACGCGGCATGAGGCGCTGATGGTTGCCGCGATCGTTCTCGCCGGCGGGTTGGGCACTCGCCTGCGCGCCGCGGTGCCCGACCTTCCCAAGCCGATGGCCCCGGTTGCCGGCCGGCCGTTTCTCGAGCACCAGCTCGACCACTGGATCGGGCAGGGGGTGCAACGGTTCGTGCTGTCCGTCGGCTACCGGAGCGAGGCGATCCGCGCCCATTTCGGCGGCGCCTACCGCGGCGTGCCGATCGATTACGCCGTCGAGGCGGCGCCGCTCGGCACCGGCGGCGGCGTGCTGCTCGGCGCCGCCCTTCTGCCGCCCGGGGAGTCGTTTCTCCTCCTCAACGGCGACACGTTCTTCGATGTGGCGCTGGACCGCCTGCGGGCCTTCCATCGCGCGAACGCGGCGTCGCTGACGTTCTCGCTGTTCCGCACCACCGAGACCGGCCGCTACATGGGCATGGACGTGAACGGCGACGGGCGCATCGCCGCGCTCCGATCGGGATCCGCGTCGCCCGGGCGCCTGGCCAACGGCGGCGTGTATTGGGTCGACCCCGCGGCGCTGCGCGACCTGCCCTGGAAGCCGGGAGACCGGCTCTCCTTCGAGGACGATCTCGTGCCGGCGGTCCTGGCGGGCGGCGGCAGGCTCTACGGCCTCGAATGCGCCGGCCGCTTCATCGATATCGGCATCCCCGACGACTACCGGCGCGCGGCCTCGGTCCTGGCGCCGCCCACCCCTTGAACCCAACGCGTACGAAAGGGACTCGAAGCCATGCGCGACAACATCCTCGTCACCGGCGGCGCCGGATATCTCGGCTCGACGCTCGTGCCGGACCTGCTCGAAGCCGGGTACCGGGTCACGGTGCTCGACAACTTCCTGTTCAAGCAGGCCAGCCTGAATCACGTCTGCCACCACCCGAATTTCTCGGTCGTCAAGGGCGACATCCGCGTCGAATCGACGATCGTGCCGCTGCTTCGCAAGGCCGACGTCGTGATCCCGCTCGCCGCCCTGGTCGGCGCGCCGCTCTGCAGCCTGGACCCGGTCGGCGCGACGTCGACCAACCACGACGCGATCGCGCTGATGCTCAAGAACCTTGCGCGGGACCAGGTCGTCCTGATGCCGACGACGAACAGCGCGTACGGCACCGGCGACGAGAACAATTTCTGCACCGAGGAGTCGCCCCTGCGGCCGATCTCCCAGTACGCCAAGGAGAAAGTGGCGGTGGAACGGGAACTGATGCAGCATCCGAATGCGATCAGCTTCCGCCTGGCCACGGTGTTCGGCATGTCGCCGCGCATGCGCATCGACCTGCTCGTCAACGACTTCACCTATCGGGCCGTGCATGACCGGTTCGTGGTCCTGTTCGAAAGCGGGTTCAAGCGCAACTATATCCACGTGCGCGACGTCTCGCGCGCGTTCCAGCACGGCTTGGCCAACTTCGACCGGATGAAGGGGCAGATCTACAACGTCGGACTGTCGGACGCCAACGTGTCGAAGCGCGAGCTTTGCGAACACATCCAGCGGCAGGTGCCGGACTTCGTCTTCCTCGACGCTCCCGTCGGCAAGGACCCCGATCAGCGCAACTACATCGTCTCGAACGCGAAGATCGAAGCGACCGGTTTCCAGCCCCGGCATACGCTGGATGCCGGCATCGCGGAACTGATCAAGGGCTACACGATGCTGAAGAACTCGGTCTACGGCAACGTCTGACCGGATTCGGGCCGCATGCGCCGCCACCTGTCGTGGGCCAGGACGGCCGCGTCGAAGACGACGCCTTGCGCATCCTCGTTGTGCGCATCGGCAACCGCCGGGAGGGGTATCGGAACTGACTGTACGGCCGCGGTTGTCGGAATGTCATGCGCGGTTTATATTGGAGTTGCATTCCAATATAAACCGCCATGAGGAATCTTCCCCGTACCCTTGCCCCGGCATTGCTTCGCATCAGTGGCCAATTCCCGGTCCTGATGCTCACGGGGCCCCGGCAGGTCGGCAAGACGACCCTGCTGGAGATGTGCGCCCGGCTCGAATCGAGCCGTTCCGCGGTGCCGCG
>JAKCCX010000129.1 GCA_021838715.1 Pseudomonadota bacterium
CGTGCCGTTTCCGGTTGGCGCGCGTCGTCGCAAGAACCTTGACCCAGTGCCCATGTTGCGGGAATAACCAGCGTGCCAATAAACATTTAATGACACAGTCGTACTAGGAACCTACGCGCCCACAACTCGAATACCAGGACGAGCCAGAGCAGTTCGCCGTGGTCGCGCTCCCCGGCAAGGTGGTGGGCGAATGCCCGCCGCACTGCGTCGGTATCAAACACTTGACGCTCGCGGAAACTGCGGTCCTCGAGCGTGTCGGCCATCAGCGTACGCAGTTCCGTGCGGAACCAGTGCGCCAGCGGAATGCCGAACCCCTGCTTCTTCTTTTGCAGGCAGGCTTCGGGAAGCAGACGGGCCGCGACGCGTCGCAAGAGAATTTTGCCATGGCCATCCTGGAACTTCATGGCGCGAGGCAGGCGGGCGACGAATGCGGCGAGCTCCTGGTCGAGCAGCGGCGCGCGGGCTTCGATCGAGGTCGCCATGGTCATGCGGTCGACTTTCACGAGGACGTCGTCGACAAGGTAGCTGTCGATGTCCCCGGAAAAGATCCGCTCCATCGGGTCGTCGATATCGGCGCGATGAAAGCAGCCGCGAATGCCGGCGTAGGGGTCGCTTCCGCGGAACTCGGGTTGGAGAAACGCCTCCAGATCCCGGCGCGTATGCAAGGCGACGCCCGAGAGATAGTTGTCCGGGTACGGCTGCGACAGCCGGTCGCCGATCCGCGCCAGGCGAGGGCCGCGGGGTGCCGGCAGGATTGCGCCGAGGGCGCGCAGCGCCGGGCCGGCCAGGCCGCCGGAGCGACGCCGCAGGCGTTCCAGCACGGCGTAGCGGCGGTAGCGATCGTAGCCGCCGAATAGTTCGTCGCCACCGTCGCCCGAGAGCACCATTTTGACGTGTCTGGATGCCAGGCGCGAAACCAGAAACGTTGGAATCGCCGATGAGTCGCCGAGCGGCTCGTCGAAATGCCACACGAGGTCGTCGAGCAGGGAAACGGCACTCGCGTCGACGACCAGTTCATGATGTTGCGCGCCGATGTGGTTCGCCACGGCGCGCGCATCGGGAATCTCATTGAAGGCGTCTTCGCGAAACCCGATCGTGAAGGTCTGTACCGGCTGCGAGAGATTGCGGGCCATCAGGGCGGCCACGACGCTCGAATCCAGGCCACCGCTCAGGAATGCGCCGAATGGCACGTCGCTTGCCAGCCGCACGCGCACGGCATCCTCCAGGTGGGCGAGGAGGCGTTCTTCGAGTTCGGCTTGGCTTTCGCGCCATTTCGGTCCGTAGTCGAGCTGCCAGTATCGGTCGATGGCGATCCGCCCGGCTTCGAAGCGCAGGTGGTGGCCCGCCGGCAGCTTGTGTACGCCATCGTAGATCGTCGCGGGTTGGGGGACGTACCCCAAGGCGAAGAAGTCGCGCACGGAGGTGGGGGCGATGGAAGGCTCGAAACCCGGAGCCGCATAGAGCGATTTCAACTCGGAGGCGAAGGCGAAGGTGCCGTCCCGCGTCACCGTGTAGTAGAGCGGCTTTTTGCCGAAACGGTCGCGGCCGAGCAGCAGACGTCGGCGGGAAAGATCGAGAATCGCAATGCCGAACATGCCGCGAAGTTCGGCAAAGCAGGCATCGCCATATTCTTCGTAGGCGTGGACGATGCATTCGGTGTCCGAGTCCGTCGTGAATTGGTGGCCGGCTCGTTCGAGCCGTGCCCGCAGTTCGCGGAAGTTGTAGATCTCGCCATTGAATACGACCCATACGCTGCGGTCTTCGTTGTGGATCGGCTGATGGCCGCTGTGGAGATCGATGATGGCCAGTCGGCGCATGCCGATGTGCGCAAAGTCGCACTCGAAGATTCCCTGGTCGTCCGGTCCCCGATGGGTGATCAGCTTGCACATCCGATCGACGACACCGGGTTCGGGTCGGCGGTCGGCTTGGGGAAAGGCGAGTCCTGCGATTCCGCACATGGCGTTCAAGTTCCTTCCGGGTGGTGTCCGGCCGCACGGGCCCCGAGCGGCTGCTCAGCGATGCGGTCCAGCCCATAGAGCGTGAGAAGCTGGCGGACCACGGCGTCGATCGATGCCGCTCCGGCAACCGACGCTTGCGCGCGCGCGCCCATCGCGCGCAGGGTGTCCGGAGCCATGTCGGCGATTTCGGCGAGACGGGATGCCAGGCCGGCCTCGTCGCCCGGCTCGAAGAGCCAGCCGGTCTCGCCGGGTACGACGAAATCCTCGGTTCCGCTGACCCGCGACCCGAGCATCGGGAGACCGGCCGCCATGGCCTCGAGCATGGCGTTGGAGAGGCCTTCGCTCAGGGAAGGAAGAATGGCGAAGTCCGCCGCGTGGAGGTAGTCGCCAACTTCATCGGTGTGGCCGGCGAACCATAGCGCGTCATGGATATGCAGATCCCGGGCCATTTGCTCCAACTCGTTGCGGAGCGGACCATCGCCGACGAGCACGAGGCGAATGTCCCGGCGGCGGTCCAATGCGGTCTTCCAGGACCGGAGGAGATGCTCGAGTCCTTTTTCCGGCGCCAGTCGGCCAACATAGATGCCAACCCGCGCGGCGCCGCCGCGGATGGAATCCCGATCGACCTTTTTCGGTGCCTTGGCTAGCCGATCGATGTCGACGGCGTTCGGAATTCGCCGGATCTGCGCGTCGGCGAAGCCGGCATCGCGCAGGAGGCTGAAAATCCGGCCGCTCGTCGCCTGGACATAGGTCGCGCGGCGCAACGCATGGCGGCGCAGGCGCGAGGGTAGGCCGGCATCGGAATCGAGTATTCCTCCGGATATTTCGTGGAATCCGGTAAGTTTGACGATCACGGGCGTTCCGAGCAGCCGCCCCGTTACGCTGCACACCGATGCCATGTTGTGCGCGATGTGGGCGTGAATCGCAACCGTGTTCCGGCGTTCGCGAACGAGGATGCGCATGAGGCGCAGCAGCATGATCGCCGCACCGACCATCGGAACCTTGGGGTACGCAATGCGCCGAACCGGCACGCCGCCGACGTCGTCGGATGCGCGCTGCGGGCCGTCCGGAACCATGGGGGCGATGACCGCGACGTCGATTCCAAGGGTTCGCATCCGGTGCGCCAAGGTAAGCACCTGCGCTTCGGCGCCACCGCCTCCGCGTTTGGGAAATACGCTCTCCAGAACGAACAGCACACGAGGAGGTTGGAAATACGGCTTCATCGCGCGGAGACGGGTTCCTGGGTGATCGATCGGTGCCAGAGTTCCAGCATCAACAGCCGATAGAGTTCCGGCGAGTAATCCCACTGTCCCCGATCATGGCGCTGGAGCAGTTCGCGGATGAATTCCGGGCGGAAGTACCCGCGCGCCAGCGCGTTCGAGGAGAGGATCGTATCGTAGGTCAGTTCCCGGTACGCGCCACGATTGCGGAGCCAGACCGCGGTGGGCAGGCCAAACCCCTGTTTCTTCTTGGCCCGGATCGCCTGGGGCAGGATGTCTTGCATCGCAAGCTTGAACAGGTATCGCTTTTCCAGGCCATGCACCATGTCGCTTCCCGGTAGGCGGCCGGTGAACTCGACGAGGTCGCGATCCAGGTAGGGAAAGGCGACGGCCACGTTTGCAAGCCGCGCGGCGCGTGTCACCTTGACGATGTCATTGTCGGCAATGGTCATCATCAGGTCGAGGTACATCAACCGGTGGATTTCGCTGGGTGCAGATCGGAA
>JAKCCX010000130.1 GCA_021838715.1 Pseudomonadota bacterium
CCGCCTTGATGGTGACCCAATAGCGCTCGTCGTCGTTCAAGCCGAAACTTCCCAGCGCATTGAGAATGAAGCCGGTGGAGGGGGTGAGCAAGGCCAGCGCGAGCAGCGCCGCAACCTGCCAGCGCATGTGGAAGAAGTGCATCGCCGCCCAGGAAACCGCCCCCAGAACCAGTGCATTCCCAATCAGGTTGGCGAGCAGGGGCCAGCGGCCCCGCCGGAAATCGTCCGGCTCCAGTTCCACGCCGGCGAACAGGAAGACTGCCGAGATGCCCAGCGTGGCCAGCAAGTGCAGCACGTTGTCCGGCACGAACCCCGGGGCGGCGAACGACGCCAGCATGCCGATGGCGAAGGCGCCCAGCGGCGCCGGGATGCGCCAGCGCTGCAGCACCCTGGGCACCACCATCAAGGCGGCGATCAGCGCGAGGAACAGGATCTGTTCGGAGGTCGGGTTCATCGGAAACGCGGAAAACGGGTATGCCGACGACGAATTCGACATCAACGACAGCGCAGTTTATCGTGCCTGACGCATTGATGGATCGCAAGGACAGTTCTTCCGATTGCGCGTAAACCCGGTAGCAGGGAATCAGTCGGGTCCTCCCGATCCGCGCTCGCTCCCCGAAGTCGGGTGCGCCGATTTCCGGAGTGGCAGCATTCTGCACAGCATCGGCGCGGTCCGCGAAGGGCGACGGCATGAATGTGGACGATGCAGCTGCAGGGCGCCGCGCGGTGACCTTCTTGTCCGCGCCTGCGCAAATCCGGCGCCGCTTCCGCCGGGGACCCGGCAAAGGCGACCGACCGGCGTCTTCATCACGGCGTTCCGGTCGGATCCTGATCGCCTTCGCCATCGCCCTGGTCGCAGCAGGATGGTGCGAGATGACAACCTCGTGGGGGGAGGCGCGCCTGCTGTCGCGTTATGACACGACCCTGCGCTTTGCCGATGCATCCGGGCCGAGCGCGGTCATCGCGTTCCCGCGATCCGGGCCCTATGACACGAACTTCGGGTATCGGTTCATTCCCCGGTTCGCCCAGCGCCTGGCGCCGGAGGGCTTTCGCATTGCTGCGCAGGCGCGCATGTCGCCGGCGATGCTGTCCATCGTGCGAATGGGACTGTATCCACCATACCGCGAAAAAGACCAGGCCGGTCTGGTGTTGCGCGATTCCCGCGGGGCGGTCTTCTATGAAGAGCGGTTCCCCGATTCGGTGTATCGAACGTATTCGTCGGTACCGCCCGTTCTGGTCCATACCCTCGTATACATCGAAGACCGGCATCTGTTGGACCTTCGCCCCGCCACGCGGAATCCGGCAATTTCCTGGAGCCGTTTCATCCGTGCCTTGTTCGACCAGGCGCGGCATCTGGTCGAGCCCGACGCGCCCACGCCCGGTGGAAGCACCCTCGCCACGCAAATCGAGAAGTTTCGGCACTCCCCCGGCGGGCGCACCGGCGACGGCGCCGAGAAGCTGCGGCAGATGGCATCGGCATCCTTATGGGCCTATCTCGGTGGTCCCGATACGATCGTGGCGCGGCAGCGGATCGTTGTCGATTATCTGAACACGGTGCCCCTGTCGGCGAGAGCCGGCCTGGGCTCCATCCACGGTCTCCGCGACGGGCTGCGCGTCTGGTACGGCCGCGATCCGCGCCGCATCGACGCGTTATTGCAGAATCCGCAGGCGGCGCTGCCGGCAAGGGCGCTGGCCTACAAGCAGGCCCTGTCGTTGATGATCGCCCAACGCGCGCCGACCGACTACCTCGCGCGCGATCCGCAGGCGCTGGACCACCTCGCCAATCGCTACCTGGTGCGCCTGGGCAGCTCCGGGGCCATCGGTCCCGCGCTCGAGTACGCGGCCTTGGCGCAGGTCTTGCGCATCGCGCCGGCGCCGAATCCTCCGTCCCCGACCTCCTTCGTGGCGCAGAAGGCGGCCACCGCAACGCGCGTCCGTCTCGCGCAGCTGCTGGCCATCCGCGATTCCTACGTTCTCGATCACCTCGATCTCAGCGCGCGCACCACGATCGATGCCTCGATCCAGCGCGCGGTGACGATGAGCCTGCGAGCGGTGACCACGCGAGCGGGGGCCGCCGCGGCCCATCTGGTTGGCCGCGACATGCTGCTGCCAGAGTCCGACCCCGCGCACATCCGGTTCGCCTTCACGATGTACGAACACGTCGGCGGCGCAAACCTGCTGCGCGTGCAGACCGACAGCGGCGACCGACCCTTCGACCTCAACCAGGGAGCGAGATTGAACCTTGGTTCCACGGCCAAGCTTCGAACCGTCATCTTGTATCTGCAGATCGTCACCGGGCTGCACGATCGCTATGCAGGTCTTGATCCGGCGGCGCTGCGCCGCGTCGCGGTATCGCCCCAGGATCCGATCCAATCCTGGGCCTTGGCCTACCTCGAGACCACGCGCGACCGCAGCCTGAAGCCGATGCTGCAGGCAGCGCTGCAGCGCACCTATTCCGGAAGCCCGCAGGAGGCATTCTTCACCGGCGGCGGGCTGCAGCGCTTCAGCAACTTCGACCCGGAGGACGACCGTGCCGCGCACAGCGTGGCCGCGGGCTTCCAGCATTCGATCAACCTGGTGTTCGTGCGGCTGATGCGCGACATCGTGCGCTATGAGATGGATCGCAGCCCCGACCTCGCGGCGCGGGTGATGCGCGATCCCACGCTGCGCATTGCCTACCTGAAGCGCTTTGCCGAATCCGAAGGCGCGCTGTTCGTGGCCCGCTTCTACCGCAATTATGACGGTCGTACGCGCCAGTCGATGGAATCGGCCCTGCTGGATCGCGTTCCCGGCGAGCCGTTCCGCAAGGCCGCGGCGATTCTCACAATCGAACCGCAGGCCAGCCCGCAGCGTTTCGCCGATCTCATGCATGCATCGCTTCCCGCTGTCGAACTCAACGACGCGCTGCTGGCGGACCTCTACCGACGCTACGCGCCGCAGCGCTTCCGCCTGGCCGATCGAGGCTTCCTGGCGCGCGTACATCCTCTGGAACTGTGGGTCGTGTCGTATCTCGTCGCGCACCCCGGTGCGACGCTGCAGCAAGCCCTGCGGGACAGCCGGGGGGAGCGCGTTCGGGTCTACGCATGGCTGTTCCGCACGCACAATCGGGCGCGCCAGGACATGCGCATTCGCATGGTTCTGGAGGCCGAGGCATACCGGCGCATCGCAGCGGCCTGGCGCGGTCTGGGCTACCCGTTCGAAACCGTCACGCCCTCGTATGCCTGCGCGCTCGGGGCGTCCGGAGACCGCCCGGCGGCGCTCTCGGAACTCATCGGCATCATCCTCGATCGCGGAATACGCTACCCGCCACGCCAGATCGAGGCTCTGGATTTTGCGGCCGGGACGCCATATGCGACGCGCTTCGTGGCGCAGCCGACGCATGGCAGGCGCGTATTGCCGTCCGCGATCGCGGACGTTCTGCACCCGCTACTGGCGTCCGTGGTGGACGGTGGTACCGGAGTGCGCCTGCGCGGCGCATACCGCCTCGCGAACGGCGACCGCATCGCCGTCGGCGGAAAGACCGGCAC
>JAKCCX010000045.1 GCA_021838715.1 Pseudomonadota bacterium
GGTCACCTCGTCAACCGGCTGGGCAACACCATGTCGGCGGCGCCCGCGGCGGCACCGGCGCCCGACGACGCAGGGTCGGCGGATCGCGGAACCGGCAACCTGGCCGTGCAATGGGGAAAGGCCGCTCTCCGGATGACCATCCGGCTGGTGCCGGAATACGCGGTGCTGGTCGTCCTGCTCGGCGCGGCCCGCGCCTGGCTCTTTCCCCACCTCGACCATGGAATCGGCAACGACCTGACGTGGATCCTGGCCTTCGCCGCCGCCGGTTCGCTGTTCGTGATCCCGACCGCGGGCGAAGTGCCGATCGTCCAGGCGATGCTGCTGCTCGGTGTCGGCGCCGGCCCGGCGGCGGCGCTGCTGGTCACCCTGCCGGCGATCAGCGCGCCCTCCATGGCCATGCTCGCGCGCTCGTTTCCCGGCCGCGTGCTGGCGCTCGTCGCCGCCTCGGTTTTCGCGCTCGGGGTGCTGGCCAGCTTCGCGGCGTTGGCGCTCCGCTTCTGACGAGGCAAGTCCCGGTCGAGCGCGCGACCGGGAACATTACGGCTGCAGTCCCGTCCAGCCGCCGCCGAGGTCGCCGATCAGCGCCACGGTGTCGAGCAGACGCTGTTGATGCACCGTAAGCGCGCTCTGCTCGTCGCCGAACTGGGTCGTCAATGCCAGCGCCACCGTGGTGTAGTCCACGGTTCCGGCCTCGAGTTCATGGAGCGCGATTTCCGAGCCGCGTGTCGCGTCGCGCACCGCGATCGCCAAGGCATCGGCCTGGCGGGCCAGGATGCGCAGTCCGGCGAGATCGTTTTCGACGCTCTGCAGCGCGCCCAGGACCGTGTTGCGATAGCTCGCCACGGTCGCCTGATAGCCCGCGCGCGCCAGCGCAACCTCGGCGATGTTCTGACCACCGTTGAACACCAGCTCGCTGGCGTTGGCACCGAGGGACCATGCCCGATTGCTCGCCTGCAGCAGCCCTGCCAGCGGCGACACGCCGTAGCTGCCCAGGAGCGTGACGGTCGGGTAATACGCCGCCGTGGCCACGCCGATCGCGGCATTGGCCGCCGCCATCTGCCGCTCCGCCGCCGCGACATCGGGGCGGCGCTGCAGCAGCGTCGACGGCAGGCCGGCGGCAACCGTGGGCAAGAACGGCAGGTTTCCGCCGTGCGCGATCGCAAGATCTTCCGGATTCTTCCCCACGAGAACCGCAATCGCGTGCGCATACTGGGCGCGCGCCACACCGAGCGCGATCAGGCTGGCGCGGGCATTGTCGAGCTGCGTCTGGGCGGCGACGACCTGCGACGGCGCCACGGTGCCCGCCAGGTCCTGCTCGGCGACCACCTGCAGGAACCGCCGATAGGCGACCACCGTCCGTTGCAGAAGGTCGGTATCGGCATCGACGACCCGCAGGTCGATCACCGCCTCGGCCAGCGCGATCTGTTCGGACAGGGTCGCATTGGCGAGCAAGGCCTCGTCGGCCTGCGCCGTCGCCCGGCTCTCCTCGATCTGCCGCCGGATCTGGCCCCAGATGTCGGGCGTCCAGCTCACATTGGCAGCGGCGCCGCCCACGGTGCCGAGCTGACCCGGAACGCCGAAGGACGCCGGCGTGTTCTGCCGCGTCTGCTGCCCGGTTACCGTCAGGATCGGGAACAGCCCCGCCTGCGCGATCCGCAGATTGGCCAATGCCTGCTCATAGCTGGCGTAGCTCTGCCGCACCGTCTGGTTCGACACCACCACCAGCGGTTCGAGCGCATCCAGCAGTGGGTCGTGGAACGCACGCCACCAGCGTCCCTTCGCCTGCGTCGCCGCCGGTTGGGCACGCGTCCAGCCGGGTTGCTCCTTCCACGCTGGCGGCATGTCGACCGCCGGCCGACGATAGTCGGGCCCGACCATGCAACCGGCAAGCAGCATCGCGCAGGCGATCGGCAGCGCGCGCCGGGTCAGTGTCTTCATCATGATGCGCTTTCCTTCGAACGCCGATTCCACGGCAGGCCGGCGGCCCACCGCGCCAGGCGCGCGCGCGCCCGGTCGAGGAAGAGGTAGATCACCGGCGTCGTGTACAGGGTGAAGATCTGGCTGAACAGCAGGCCGCCCACGACCGTGATGCCGAGCGGCTGGCGCAGCGAGGCGCCCTGACCGATGCCGATCGCCATCGGCGTCGCACCGAGGACCGCGGCCGCGGTGGTCATGACGATCGGCCGCAGACGGATCAAGGCCGCCTCATGAATCGCGCTGCGCGCGTCCATTCCGGCGTTGCGCTGCAGTTCGATCGCCACGTCGACCATCATGATGCCGTTCTTCTTGACGATGCCGATCAACAGGATGATGCCGATCATCGCGATGACCGAGAACGGCGTGTTGAAGACCAGCAGCGCCAGGGTCGCACCGATCCCCGCCGACGGCAGGGTCGAAAGAATCGTGATCGGGTGGATCGTGTTTTCGTACAGGATCCCGAGAACGAAGTACACGATCCCGAGCGCCGCCAGAATGAGCAGCGGCACGGTCAGCATGGATTGCTTGTATGCCCGCGCCGCGCCGGCAAAGCCGCCGTGGATCGACAACGGCATGCGGATGGCGCGTTCCGCCTCTTCGATCGCCGCCGAGGCCGCGCTCAGCGAGCCGCCCTTGGGGAGATTGAACGAAATCGTTCCGGCGACCATGCCGTCCTGGTGGTTGACCTGGGTGGCCGTGTGGTCGTTCTTCCACGTCACGAGCGCCGGCAGCAGAACCATGGTTTCCGCCGCGGTGCTGTCGGGGCTGCCGCTGGAGCTTCCGCCGCGGCCGTTGGAGATCGCGTTGATCAGCTGATTGGCTTCGGCATCGGCATTGCGCGCGTTGGTGGCCAGCGGGCTCCCGGCCGGTGCGGCGGCCGCCTGCCGCACGGGAACGCCGCTGATGGTATTGCTGTGCATCTGGGTCTGTTGCGGGCCGCGCGGATTTCCCGCCGCCGTGCTCAGTTCGATGTGCTCCATTTCGTGCGGAAACCGCCAGTAGGGCGGCGCCACCTCCATCACGACGAAATACTGGTTGAGCGGATTGAAGATCGTCGAGACCGTACGCTGGCCGAAGGCGTCATACAGCGTATTGTCGATCTGGTTGGGATCGAATCCGTAGCGCTTGGTCTTGGCGCGGTTGATGTTGATGTACGTCTCCAGGCCGCGCTGCTGGAGGTCCGAATTGGCGTCGCGGATCGCATTCGGATATTTCGAAAGCTCGGCGACGAGTCTGGGCGTCCACCGGTACAGGGCATCGCTATCGTCGCTCGTCAGCGTGTACTGATACTCCGCCGCCGATTCGCGGCCGCCGACGTGCAGGTCCTGCTGCGCCTGCAGATACAGGCGGGCGCCCGACACCGCATTGAGCCGCGGCCGCAGCCGGTCGACGACCTGCACCGCGCTCGCGTCCCGCTGCTCGATCGGCTTGAGGCCGATGTATACGTTGGCGGTATTCTGCGCGCCGCGCCCGCCGGTGAATCCGGCCACCGACTGCACCGCAGGATCGCTGCCGACGATGGACTGCAGCTGCGCCAGCTTTTTCCGCATCGCCGGAAACGAAATGCTCTGGTCGGCGATGATCTGGCCGATCAGGATTCCGGTGTCCTGCTCGGGGAAAAACGTCGTCGACAGCAGGCGGGCACCGAAGAAATTCCCCACGATCAGCAGTCCCAGCACGAACATCGTCCGCCCGCCGTGATCGAGCACCGCATCGAGCGAGCGCGAATAGAAGCGATGAAAGTGGTCGAAGGGCGCCGCCAGCCACGAAACCGAACGGGACTTTGCGGATTTCCCGGCGTCGTTGCGCAGCAGGTAGGCGCACATCGTCGGCGTGATCGTGAGCGAAACCAGCAGCGAGATCAGGATGGCGACGGACAGCGTGACGGCGAACTCGTGAAACAGCAGGCCGACGAACCCCGGCATCATCAGGATCGGCAGGAACACCGCCACCAGGGAAAGGCTCATCGAGACAACCGTGAATCCGACCTCGCGTGCACCGCGCAGCGCGGCCTCCCTCGGCTCCATGCCGGCCTCGAGGTGGCGTACGACGTTCTCGAGGACGACGACGGCATCGTCGACGACGAATCCCGTGCCGACGGTCAACGCCATCAGCGACAGGCTGTCGATGCTGTATCCGAGCAGATACATGGGGCCGAACGTGCCGATGATCGACAGCGGCAGCGCGATCGCCGGGATCAGCGTGGCGCGCGGCGAGAGGAGGAACACGAACACCACCCCGACGACGAGCAGCACGGCGAGGAACAGGGTGCGCTCGGTATCGTCGACGGAAGCGCGCACCGACACGGAGCGGTCGATCGCGACATGCACCCGGATCGATGACGGAAGCGCCGCCTCGATCGACGGCAGGCGGGACCGGATCTGGGCCACGGTGTCGACGACGTTGCTTCCGGGTATGGGGAACACGATGACCAGCACCGCCGGCTTGCCGTTGTAGAGGCCGGCGTTGCGGATGTTCTCGTTCGAATCGAGCACCTGCGCCACATCGCGCAGGAAGACCGGCGCGCCGTTGCGATAGGCGATGACCAGATTGCGATAGGGCTCGGCCTTGCTGATCTGGTCGTTGGACAGCACTTCGTAGCGCTCATCGCCCTGATCGAGATGCCCCTTCGCGCTGTCCGCATTGGCCGCGGAGATCGCGGCGCGGACGTCTTCAAGACCGATGCCGTAGCTGTTGAGCTTGTCGGGGTTGAGCTCCACGCGCACCGACGGCAGCGCGCTGCCGCCGAGGACGATCTTGCCGACGCCGTCGACCTGCGACAACTCCTGCTGGATGACCGAGTCGGCAGAATCGTAGAGCTGCGCCTTGGTCAGGGTGTCGGACGTCAGCGCGAGCACCATGATCGGCGCGGTCGCGGGGTTGTATTCGCGATACGTCGGATTGCTGCGCAGCGTGACCGGAAGGTCGGCGCGCGAGGCCTGGATCGCCGCCTCGACGTCCCGCGCCGCGCCGTTGAGGTCGCGGTCGAGGTCGAACTGGGCAACCACCCGGGTACTGCCGATCGAACTCATCGACGTCAGCTCGTTGACGCCGGCGATCGTGCCGACCCGCCGCTCGATCGGCTCGGCGACGGTCTGGGCCATCACCACGGGGCTGGCGCCCGCCATTCTGGCCTGCACGACGACGACCGGAAACTCGACGTTCGGCAGCGGCGCCACCGGCATGTGCACGAACGCCAGGACCCCCGAGATCAGGATCGCGAGCGCGAGCAGCGAGGTCGCAACCGGCCGCCGGATGAAGATCGCCGAAAGGTTGATGTTCTTCACGCTGGCGCCCGCCACCCCTATCCAGCCTGCGTCGGCTCGACGTCGCCTAGGCCGCGGCCCGGCTCATCCGGTCCCGTGCCGTTGCGTCCGCGCGCGCCGCGGAAGCGACGGGCAAGGCGGTCGAAGAACAGGTAGATCACCGGCGTCGTGAACAGCGTCAGGATCTGGCTCAAGGCCAGACCGCCGACGATCGCCAGACCCAGCGGGCGGCGAAGTTCCGAACCGGTCCCGGTCCCCACCAACATCGGCATGGCGCCCAGCATGGCCGCCAGGGTGGTCATCAGGATCGGACGGAAGCGCAGCAGCGAGGCCTCGAAAATCGCGTCGCGCGCCGACTTCCCCTGCTTGCGTTCGGCATCGAGGGCAAAGTCCACCATCATGATCGCGTTCTTCTTCACGATGCCGATGAGCAGCACGATGCCGATGATCCCAATCACGTCGAGGTCATGGCCCGCGAGCTGCAGGGCCAGGAGCGCACCGATTCCGGCCGACGGCAGGGTGGACAGGATCGTCACGGGATGGATGTAGCTCTCGTACAGCACGCCCAGCACGATATAGACCGCGACGATGGCGGCGATCAGCAGATAGGCCTCGTTGGAGACCGACGCCTCGAACGCCGCGGCGGCGCCCTGGAATGTCGCGGTGATCGACAGCGGCAGATGCACCGCCTGCTCGGCGGCCCGGATCTCCCGCACGGCGTCCGAGAGCGACGCGCCGTCGGCCAGATTGAACGACACGGTCACGGCCGGAAACTGCGCAAGATGGCTGAGCGCGAGCGGCTCCTTGGTGACGTTCAAGGCGGCAATCGCCCCGAGCTGGACCTGGCCCGCACTCGCCGTCTGGCTGGGAAGGTAGATGTCGCCGATCGAGCGCACCGTCGGAATGGTGGTCGGCTTCGCCACCAGGATGACGCGATATTGATCGGCCTGCTGGAAGATGGTCGACACGATCCGCTGGCCCAGGGCATCGTAGAGCACGTTGTCGATCGTCGCGGGGGTGATCCCGTAGCGTGCCGCGAGTTGGCGGTTGACCGTGACCTCGACCGCGAGGCCGTCGTTGTCGAGATCGCTGGTCACGTCGGTGATCGAGCGAATCGACCGCATCCGTGCCAGGAGCGCGGGCACGTAGCGCCGGAATGCCCGTTCACTCGGCCCGCGCAGGATGAGGCTGTACTGGCTGCGCGAAACCTGCGTATCGAGCGTGAGGTCCTGCCCGGGCTGCAGATAGAGTCGGATTCCCGGCACGCCGGCGGCCGCGCGCTGGATGCGGCGGGACACCTCGAGGGCGGTCGCGTGCCGCTGCCCCGGAGGCTTCAGGTTGATGAGGAAGCGCCCGCTGTTGAGCGTCGGATTGATGCCGTCGATCCCGACGTAGGAAGTGAGCGACGTCACGTCCCGGTCCCGCAGGATGACGTCGGCAAGCGCCGCCTGGCGCCGCGCCATGGCGGCGTAGGAAACCGAGTTGTCGGCAACGCTGATGCCCTGGATCACGCCCACGTCCTGGACCGGAAAGAGGCCCTTCGGAATGCCGATGTACATCGCGAAGGTCAGCACGACGGTGAGCACGACCACCGCGAGCACGACCGGCTGGCGATCGAGCACCCAGGACAGGCCCCGCGAATACGCCGCCAAGGTCCGATCGAAGACGCGCTCGCTGAACCGCTCGAATCGGCTGGGATGGCGCTGCGCCCGGGCGCGCAGGAGCTTGGCGCACAGCATCGGCACGCCGCTCAGCGACACCACCGCGGACAGCAGGATGGTCACCGCCAAGGTGACGGCGAACTCGCCGAAGAGCCGTCCGATGACGCCGCCCATGAAGATCAGCGGAATCAGGACCGCGATGAGCGAAATCGTCAGCGACAGGATCGTGAAGCCGATCTGACCCGCGCCCTGGATCGCCGCCTCCCGCGGCGACATGCCGGACTCGAGATGGCGAACGATGTTCTCGATCATCACGATCGAATCGTCGACGACGAAGCCCGTTGCAATGATGAGCGCCATCAGCGACAGGTTGTCGATCGAGTAGTGCATCTCGTACATGATCGTCAGCGTTCCGATCAGCGACACGGGAACCGAGATGCTGGGGATGAGCGTTGCCGGCAGGTTGCGCAGGAACACGAAGATCACCGCAACGACGAGGGCCACGGCCAGCAGCAACTCGCGCGCCGCATCCCGCACCGACGCCCGGATTTGCCCGACGCTGTCCGAGACCACCGTGACCCGCATGCCCGCCGGCAGGGCCGATTCGAGTTCCGGCAGGCGGCGCATGATCTCGTCCACGGTGGCGATGACGTTCGCACCCGGCTGCCGCCGCACGTTCAACACGATGGCCGGCTGGCGATTGAACCATGCCCCCCGTTCGACATCCTCCGGGGCGACGCGCACCCGTGCGACATCCCGCAGGAACACCGGGGCACCGTTCTGATACGCGACCACCGAATTCAGATAGTCCTTCGGATCGGAAATCTGATCGTTGGCATTGATCGTGTAATCGAGTTCGGGGCCGTCGAAATTGCCCTTCGGCTGGCTGACGTTGATGTTGGCAAGATACGTCCGCAGATCGTCGATGCTGAGCCCGTAGGCGGCAAGCTTCTGCGGATTGGCTTCGACGCGCACGGCGGGTACGTTGCCGCCGGCCGTGGTCACGAGGCCGACGCCCGGCACCTCCGAAATCTTGGTCGCCAGGCGGGTGTTTGCGATGTCCTGCAGTTGCGTAAGCGACATCGACTGCGAAGTCACCGCCAGGGTGAGCACAGGCTGGTCGGCGGGGTTGACCTTGGCATAGATCGGCGGCGCCGGCAGGCCGCTGGGCAGAAAGCTGTTGGCCGCGTTGATCGCCTGCTGCACGTCCTGCTCCGCGACATCGAGGCTCAGCGAAAGGTCGAACTGCAGCGTGATGACCGAGGCGCCCTCCGAACTCGTCGACACCATCTCCTGCAGGCCGGGGATCTCCCCGAGCTGCACCTCCAACGGCGCCGTGACGCTGGTGGCCATCACGTCCGGGCTTGCCCCCGGATAGAAGGTCTGCACCTGGATCGTCGGGTAGTCGACGGTGGGCAGCGACGAGACCGGCAGGATCTTCATCGCAACCGCGCCGACGAGGACGATGGCGATCATCAGCAGCGACGTCGCCACCGGCCGCGTGATGAACAGGCGGGAGAGATTCATCGGCGCTGGGGCCCGGCGGTCGTCAGGAAGCCCGTGCCGGCGGATGGGGTGCGCCCGCCGCCGATCCGGTCCCGCGCGTCGGCGCGGGCTGTGTTGCCGGTGCCGTCGCCGGTGCGGGCCGGATCTTCGCGCCGTCGTGCAGGCGGTCCAGGCCGTCGGTGACGACCCGCGCTCCGGCGGCAAGCCCCGACCGGACCACCGTGTACCGCCCGTTGCCCGGACCGACCGTGATCTTGCGCACCGATACGGTGTCATCGCGATTCACGACGAATACGTAGGTGCCGGGAGCGCCGGTCTGGATCGCCGGGGTGGGCACCAGAACCACGCCATGCAAGGTATCTACGGTCAGCGTCACGTTGACGAACTCGTTCGGGAACAGCGCCTCGTCGCGGTTGGGCGTCATCGCGCGCAGCGTGAAGGTTCCGGTTGCGGTCGCCATCTGGTTGCTGATCGCATAGAGCGTGCCGGTGGCGATCTGCTCCTGGTCCTCGCTGTCGTAGATCGCCACCGGCAGCTTGGCGCCGGTATTGAACCGCTGCACCACGTCGCCCAGGGCGTTCTGCGGAATGCTGAACTCGACGGTGGTGGGCTTCATGGTCGTGACGACGACCAGCGCCGGCTGGCTCGAGGCGGTGACGAAATTGCCAACGTCGACGAGGCGCAGGCCGACCCGCCCGGCAACCGGCGCCGTGACGTGACAATAGATGAGGTCCAGGTTGTACTGCGCGATGTTCGCCCGATCGGTCTTCACCGCTCCTTCGTACTGCTGAACCAGGTACTTCTGGTCGACGTAGATCTGCTCGGCAATCGAGTGCGTGGCATGGAGGCGCGTGTAGCGCGCCAGGTCGGCGCGGGCCTGGCCCAGCGCGGCGAGATCCTTGACCAGCTGCCCCTCGGCCTGCTCCTTGTCGATCTCGTATTGGCGCGGATCGATCTGGACCAGGAACTGCCCCTTCCGGACGTCCTGTCCCTCGTGGTATGCAACCTCGGTGATGTAGCCGCTCAGCATCGGCAACACCGTCACCGTGGTGATCGGCGTGACGGTGCCCAGCTCGTGCACGGTGACGGGCATCGATCCGAGCGCCGCCGTCGCAACGCCGACGACCTGCGCAGGCTCCTCGTGCTGGGGCGCCTTGCGATGCAGCACCCGCAGCGCCACGACCACCGCAATCGCGGCGATTCCGATCGCCAGCCAGCCAAGGCGGCGGCGCGGACGCCCTCTTGGAGGGGGAACAACGGAGCTTGCCGCAGGCTCGCCCTGCGATGGGACTTCGGAATCCTGCATGGTTCTCGACATCCAACGGGAAAGGATGGGATCGGAGCGGCGCACGCCGCTCCCCGCCGGCCGCGGGCCGGCAACCCCCAATTCGACCATCAACCGGCAAAAACGGAAGGCATTTTATGTCGCGGACCGGGCCGCGTCTGTTGCAAGGAGTAATAGACCCCGAAAACCCTTCCCCGGCCTGGACAATTCCGAGAAACGCCGGAGGCAAACTTACATCATCTTGTGATAGATTTATCCCAACGCAGCATGAACCTGTGGAAGGTGTGCCGGGTGCGGCACGGATGCGTCCGCAGGTCGGAAGGGGATGGTCATGGAAGGGAAAATGCCGGAACTCGATGGCGCGGAATGCCTGCCGCGCCGGGAATGCCCATTGGCCCTCGATGCGATCTTCCTGATTCGTCGTGCCCACCAGGTGGCGACGGCGCGATTCCAGGAATCCTGTCCCGACACCATGATGACGCCGACCCAATATGCGGTCCTCGCCGCACTGAGCCGGTCCGAAGCGGTCGGACAGAACGAATTGGGACGCCGCATCCACCTCGACCGCGCAACCACCAGCATCGTGGTCCGCCTGCTGCGGCGGCGCGGCCTGATCGCCGCCGCCACGGATGCCGACGATCGCAGGAGGACGCTCCTCCGCCTGACGAGCGCCGGGCGCACGCTGCTGGAGCGGATCAGCCCCTCCGTCCGACTGGCCAACGACGCGCTGTTGTCGGCATTCAGCGCGCCCCAGACCCAGCAGTTCTTCGATCTCCTCGACCGGCTCACCGTCGGCGATCGGAGCAAGGCCCACACCTGAGCAACGGCGCCGAACGGGCATTCCTCCCGGCGCGGCCGAGCCGTCGTTACACCCTGTTTCGACGCTGAACGCCCTCTGAATTGCATGTTCAGAGGCGGTTCACGGCCCGGGCGCACAGTGTCGTCATGTCGAGTTCGCACCGCGAACCGAACTCCCGAAACCAAACCACCGGAGATCATCATGACGACCCAAAAACCGAGCTTTCTGGAAACCCTCTCGCTCATCGTGATGGCCGCCCCCATCGTGCTGGTGCCGGTTGCGTTTCTCGCCTTCGAGGAATCGCTCCTCCGCGCGCAGACCATCGTCACCGGACTCGAGTGGACGGTCGTCGCAAGCGGAATCGCCCTCGCCCTGCGCGCCCTGAGCCGCTCCACGCCCGCGAATGGCGGACGGGGAACCGAGGCGCAGGCCGCCTGAACACCGGCCCCCTCGATGGTGTCGGGGGGCGCCAGCCATGCCGCCCCTGCGATGCCATCTTCGGCGGATCCGCGACGGGTCCGCCGCTTTTTTCGTCCCCCCGCGGGGGTACACCCAGCAAAAAAACGGCGGACCCACAAGGGGTCCGCCGCTTCGCATCATGGAGGGCCGCATGGGCTGCGCCCTCCGGCCCCAAGCAAACCGCGGGGCTTATGCCGCGTGCGCCTCGGCGCTGCCTTCGATGTGCGAATCCGTGGACTGGCGCAGCGCACGCAGGGCCAGGGCGATTCCGCTGGCAACGAGCGTCAGTTCCAGTCCCGTCACGATGGTCTGCGCGCGGAGGAGCGATTCCTCGAACGCGAGAAACGCAACCGGCACCAGCACGATGGGGGCGGCCATCACGATGAGCGAGAGGGTTCCCAGGAAGGTCGGCTTTTGGGTCGTCATGATTATCTCCATCAGGTCGGTTTCGGGGCTTCGGTTCGCTGCGCGAACTCAACATGGCGACACTGTGCGCCCGAGCCGTGAACGGCCTCTGAACATTCGATTCAGAACGCGTTCAGCGATGGCAACAGGGTGTAACGACCGCATCGCGGATCGCGTCGTCGTCGGGCGGATCCGGCCATGCGACGCCCGACCGGGATCGAAACACGCGGAAGGGGTTTTTGACGGCCACGACGATCCGTTGCAATACAACGGGCCATCGTGCTTGCTGGCGGAGAGAGCAGGATCAATACATCGTTTCTTATCAATTGATTATCAGCGTCATACCACGAATAATGCCCAACTCCTCACGCCGTAGCGACGAATTCTCCCTCTGCGCCATCCAGCGCGATCATGATGGCGGGAAATAAATTCGTCGGGCGATTTCGCAATACGAAACCGACGGCGTTAGCGGAAGGGCCTAATCCGCAAGCCGGCTTGATCGCGTGCGTGGCGCCGACCGATCGGGAGAATTCCAATTTTCGGCTCCCGACAACTGACGCTCGCCAAATTTCCTTGTCGACCCGGAGCAGCCGCCCACCGAATCCGCACAGCGGCTCTTCAACGCGGACTGCGGACTTTCACGACGCAGCGAACTCTGCGCGTGGAATTACGGAGTGACATCGAAAAGCCCCCACCAGTCCTGTGCAGCATGGAGCACGCGCACGATGCTGACGCCATCGTCGCGCGGAAAGTAGAAGATCAGAACATTGTCGAAGCCGCGTACCTGCCATTTGCGTAGGCCAGCAAGTTCGGGACCTTTCAACAATAGCGGTGCGCCAATCCTTGGTTGGTTTGCCAGATCGTTGAAACTTGCCTCTGCATTGGCGAGGAATCGCTCCGCCTTCTCCTCGCCTGCATGTTCCGCGAGATAAACGTAGTGTTCAATGAGATCCCGGCGCGCAGCCGCGCGGCGGTATACCGCCGCCATTATCCGCCGCGCTTCCGCGTCATTTTTACGCGGGCCAGCGCTTCTTGCCGGATCGCTTTCCAATCGGCACTAGTCAGCGGCGCTTCGTCGCTCTGCAGACCTTCCAGCAAAAGCGCTTCGAGTTGTTCCTCGCCTTTTCGCTTCTCGTCTGCCCGAATGAGTTCGCGAACATACTCGCTGGCGCTGCTATAGCGGCCACCGGCGACCAGCCGATCCACAAATTCTTTCATGGGTTCGGGCAAGGATACGTTCATCGTTTGCATGCCAATCCTCCTGCGGCATTCATCTTAGAAAGTATATTCCAGAATGGCATTAAATGGCAATATATGCCATAGTAATCCCCCCGCAGATTGAAGCGAGCGGAAGCCGGAGAGCCGGTTCCGGGGCTGTGCCGGGAGATCGTGAGCAGCATCGCCATGTTGGACATCGGAGCCGCAAGGTTTACGGGCGACGAAAAGACCCATCGCGCATGCTGCCCTTCCTGCCGTCCCAGGACCGCGAGGGCCGCGTCACTCAGGTGGACCGTGTGGACCTGCCGTGCCTTCATCTTCGCCGCGGGAATCGTCCCGGTGCGCCCCTGCCGGTCGATCTCGGGCCATTCCACTTCCAGGGCTTCGCTCGTCCTCGCAGCGGTCAGGATCAGGAATTCGAGACAGCGCCCGGCCGTACCGGGGACGCCGGATCGCGCCGCGAGAAATGCAGGGGCTTGGGCGTAGGGCAGGGAAGCGAACTTGCCGCGGCAGTGCCGTCCCGCTCGCCGGAGCAATTCCCGCTTGATCGGGGTCGCCGGGTTCGAGTCGATCAGCCCGTCGATAACCGCAGCATTGAAGATCGTTTCCAGGCGCTGCCGTACGCGGCTGCCGGTCTCGGGAGTCTTGCGCAGCACCGGCACGAGTCGATCGAGCAGGTCCGCCGCCCGAACGCCAGCGAGCGGTGCATCGAGGATCGAATCGGGAACGTGGCGTTCGATGCTGGCGATCCATTGCGCGGCGTGTTTGTCCGTACGGATCGGCTCGACATGTTCGGCGTGGTACGCCCGGGCGTACTTGCGCACCGCCATCGTCTCGGCCTTCTTCGCGACCGCGGCTGCTCGGACCCGCTCCTTGTCGGCTGCCTGCCGGTCGCGCCGCAGGTCGATCGGGTCGACGCCGGGATCCAACAGCTTGCGCGCCTCCTCCGCGCGCTTGCGGGCGCGCTGCAGGGAAAGGCCCGCGGTTTCCCGGTTCTGCCGATCCGCGGAACCGAAACCACCCTCGCGGCGCTTGCCGTCCCATGCGGTGAACCGGAAAACCCACGATGCGGTGGAAGTTCCGACGCGCAGGGAGAGGCCGTCGCCGTCGCGGTGATCGCCGGGTCTTGACGTGCTTGAACTAACGGGAACTGTTCTGCTGGCGGAGAGAGTGGGATTCGAACCCACGATAGGCTTTTGACCTATACACACTTTCCAGGCGTGCGCCTTCGACCGCTCGGCCATCTCTCCGGATTTCCCACGGGCGCAGGAAACACAGCGGACGGTATTCTACCCGACCTGCCCGCCCGGCCTCCGGACCGCCGGCGCCCCGATCGTCATTGCGCCACCCGGAGTTGTTCCAGGATCGCCGGATTCTCGAGGGTGGAAACGTCCTGGCGGATATCCTCGCCACGGGCCAGCGACCGCAGGAGGCGGCGCATGATCTTGCCCGAACGGGTCTTGGGCAGGTTGTCGCCGAACCGGATTTCCTTGGGCTTGGCGATCGGACCGATTTCCTTGGCGACCCAATCGCGCAGTTCCTTCGCGATCCGATCGGCCTCGGCGCCTTCCGGCCGCGCACGCTTGAGCACGACATACGCGCACACCGCCTCGCCCGTCAGTTCGTCGGGCTTGCCGACCACCGCCGCCTCGGCAACGATCGGATTGGCGACGAGCGCCGATTCGATCTCCATCGTTCCCATGCGGTGTCCGGAGACGTTGAGCACGTCGTCGATCCGGCCCACGACCGTGAAGTACCCGGTCACCTTGTCCCGCACGGCGCCGTCGCCGGCGAGATAGATGCTGCCGCCCAGTTCCACCGGATAGTAGGACTTGCGGAACCGCTCGGGGTCGCCCCAGATCGTCCGCAGCATCCCGGGCCATGGACGCCGGATGACCAGCAGGCCACCCTGCCCGTTCGGAACCTCGTGCCCGGCCTCGTCGACGATGGCCGCATCGATCCCCGGTAGCGGCAGGGTACAGGAGCCCGGAACGAGCGGCGTCGCGCCCGGCAACGGGGTGATGACGTGGCCGCCCGTTTCGGTCTGCCAGAACGTGTCGACGATCGGACACTGCTCCCGGCCGACATTGCGGTAGTACCACATCCACGCTTCCGGATTGATCGGCTCGCCGACGGTGCCGAGAATGCGCAGCTGCGAAAGATCGAAGCGCGAGGGATGGGTTTCCGGCGCGGCGTCATTGGCCTTGATGAGCGCGCGGATCGCCGTCGGCGCGGTGTAGAACACGGTGACGCGGTGATCCTGGCACATCTGCCAGAACCGGCCGGCATTCGGATGGGTCGGCACGCCCTCGAACATCACCTCGGTCGCACCGGTGGCAAGCGGCCCGTAGCAGACATAGGTGTGCCCGGTCACCCAACCGACGTCGGCGGTGCACCAGAACACATCCGTGGGCTTGATGTCGAAGGTCCACTTCATCGTCAGCACCGCCCACAGGAGATAACCGCCGGTGGAATGCTGGACGCCCTTGGGCGTGCCCGTCGACCCCGAGGTGTAGAGCACGAACAGCGGGTGCTCGGCCTCGACCCACTCCGGTTCGCACTGGTCGGCCTGTCCCGCCATCCGGTCGTGGAGCCACTCATCGCGGGCGGCGTCCCAGGCCACCGCACCGCCGGTGCGGCGGTACACCAGCACCTTGCGCACCGCCTCGCATCCGCCCATCGCCAGCGCCTCGTCGATCGCCGCCTTGAGCGGAATCGCCCGGCCGCCGCGCATCTGCTCGTCGGCGCAGAGCACGAGGCTCGCGCCGACATCGACGATGCGCTCATGAACCGATTTGGCCGAGAAGCCACCGAACACCACCGAATGGATCACGCCCAGCCGCGCGCAGGCCTGCATCGCGACCACCGCCTCGATCGACATCGGCATGTAGATGATCGCGCGATCCCCTTTCCGGTACCCAAGCGAGCGCAAGCCGTTGGCCAGCCGGCAGACCCGTTGATGCAGTTCCCGGTAGGTGATGCGCGTCACCGCGCCGTCGTCGGCCTCGAACACGATCGCGGTCTTCTCCGCGTTGCCGTTTTCGAGATTCCGGTCCAGGCAGTTGTAGGAGGCGTTGAGCCGGCCGTCCGCGAACCAGCGGTAGAACGGCGCATCCGATTCGTCCAGCACCTCGGTGAACGGCGTCTTCCAGACCAGGTGTTCCTGCGCCAGACCGCGCCAGAACCCGTCCGGATCGCGGCGGGCATGCTCGCAAAGCCGGTGGTAGGCGTCCATGCCGGATATCGCCGCGCCCTGCACGGCGCGCGGGCCGGGAGGAAACACCCGCTTTTCCCCCAGGTCGAATTCGATGTTCGGCATGTTGCGGTCCCCCTGTCCCGAAAAAAACGACAGGCGCAAGGTTACCGAAAGTTCGCGCGGACGGCGCAACTGCGATTACGGCAGCTGCGGCGGCTCCATCCGCACCATCATCCGCTCGGAAATCCGGATCGCACGATCGAGATGCATCGCCGCGGTGTATCGGAACCGCCACACGTTGGGATTGTCCTCGGGAGCGCCGATGTCGGCGCGCGCCCGGCGCAGCAATTGCGACACCCGCGCCAGGCGGGGAACCCGCGGCGGCGGCAGGTCTTCGGCGGGGTGGAAGGCGAGATTCTTGCCGTCGCCATACGCCGCCCGCTGGATCAGGCGCATCGTGCGGTTGATCTCCGCAATCGCCCGCCGCTCCGGCGGCGCCAGCGGGGGGCCGGGACGATGCGAAAGATAGTACCGGGCGTCGTGCAGATCGGTCAGCGCGTGGAGGTACGGCGGATGTCGGCCGGGGACCTGGGCACCGGCCCATCCCGGCAGCATTGCGGCAAAAGCGAGCGACACGGCGGCAAGCCATCGACGGTTCATGGTTTCTCCCTGGATCGGCGCGCCAGCATAGACCAAAAGAACGGCCCCGGTCGCGCATTCCCCGTGGCAACGGGGAACCGGGTTTCATTTTGACTTCTCGTCCCTCGCGGTGCAACATAAAGGGCAGGCACCGGTTCGCATCGCCCCGACGTTCTCCCGCAAGGAAGCACGGCGAATCGGCAACCGGAGTTCGGGGCCCGCGCGCTCAACAGGGAGACCCAAAGGGAGACCCAACGCATGAACAACATCATTCCGGACGTCGCGCTGATCGACAACAGCGACGAACGGGCGCCGCTCGTGCTCGTGCTCGACTGCTCGGGCAGCATGGCCGAAGACGACAAGATCCACCTGCTCAACGATGGTCTCAAGACCCTCGAGGCCGAGCTCAAGAAGGATCCGATCGCCGCGCGCTGCGGGCGCGTACTCGTCATCTCCTTCGGCGGCGACAACAACATCGAAATCATGGGCGACTGGACCGACGCCATGGACTTCACGCCCCCCGAACTCCATGCCGGCGGCATGACCCCCCTGGGCGCCGCCATGCGCTGCG
>JAKCCX010000131.1 GCA_021838715.1 Pseudomonadota bacterium
CGCGCAGCCTCCCGCCGGCTCCGCCCCTCGACAAACACAAATTGCCGAACCGCCGCATAAACCTCCACCGAATACATCCCCCGTCGCCTCTCCCTCCATTCAGAAAGAGGCAACTCTACAAGTGGCCGGCTTTTGCCCCGCCACGCAGCAGCATTATGCCGCCGCTACATGGCCTACTTTTCCACCGCCGCGTACACCGAACACGGGTTCGCTTTGCCCCTGGGTGTCGGCATGCAAAGTGTCAGGCCGGATCTCCGATTGATTCTTCAGCAGCCCGTCAAGGATATGGACAGCTTCCCAGACGCCGCATGGGATGAAGCTGGTGAAGAGCGCGATGTAGTTGTCGGCGATGTGGTGGTAGGCGATGCCGCCATAGGCGCCGTAGCGGATATGCTGGGAGCCGAGGAGGTTGTTCTCGCGCAGCTTCACATGCGTACCGTCGGCAATGGCGGCGCGACCGCTGCCCCAGTGTCGGGGCAAGGGGAAGCGGGCGTACTGGTCGATAACGTCGACCATCGCCGCCTCCAGCTTATCGGCGCTGATGTGCTGCGCGTTGATCCGGCGCAACGCCTGCGCCGAGGTGACATCGGGCGCATGCCGAGCGGTCTGGCCTGGGCCAAGATTACAGCCGTAGCCGAACACGGTGAACAGGTAACGCTGCACGGCCTGCGCGAGCTTCCGGTCCGAGCCGGAGGGTGGCCCGAAATGGCGGGTGTAACGGGACCAGTGCTCGGCATGCTTCAGAATGTCGAGCAGGTGACGCTCCGGCATGCGGACGCGGATTTCCTGCTCGAACTCGGGCAGCCCAGCCGGTTGCGCGGCCTTGTCCAGTTGCTTCAGGTGCGGCGTCCCATCCGCATCCAGGCTGAATTCGGTGTTGGTAGGGAAGCCGGCGTCGACCGTAGCGGCGAGCGCCGTCAGTTCGGCTTTGAGCATGGCGGCGAAATCGGCGCCTCTTTGGGGAATACCGAGAGCGGCACAGTAGGCCGGCAGGCGCGCCTCGCATTCTGCCCAGGGCAGGAGCTGGGCACGGTAGTCGGCAAATGTCTCAGCGCCGACGACATAAAGATCGCCGCTCTGCAAGGCGTCGGCCAAGTGGACGAACACGCACACCTCCAGCGCCCGACGATCGAAGATGTCGGGTTCGGATCGGCGTTTGGCAATGAACGCCTGCCAGCGTTGGGATGCGAAAGCGAGGTCAATGTCGCCCGGCACGTCGTCGCGCCGGGCGTGACGATGGCTGCTCACGATTGCCAGTGCTTTCAGCAGACTACGGTCCTGGGTCGCCGACTCGACGACCATCAGATCGAGCAACCGGAACAGCAGGACGCGATGCCTGGCGTGGATTGGCCAGAGCAGAGGCAGGTCGTTGCCGCGGTGCCAAGCGGACACGGTCTCGCATTGCTGCGCCAAGGCTGCCACACCGCCTTGCTCGGACAGGAGCTTCCTGACCTGGCGACCGAAGGCGGCGTCCGTGTCCTGCGTCGGCTCAGTTTCCAGCGCCTGTCCAAAGATGCTGATCAGGTTTTCCTCGATGGCCCGATGCTGGTCGTGGAGGTCGTCGAGTTGCTCCTTGGCCATGGCCTGGGTCCGCCGGATGCGACGCAGCATCATCTCGATCAGTTCGTCGCGGCAGCGCATGCGGACCTGGCGCAGCAGGGCGAGCAGCAGAGTGTGGCGTTTACCGGGCTGAGCGATATCGAGGAGGTCACTGACGTCCGACACCGCGGCCTCGGCGGCGAACTGGCGCAGCTTGGTGTGGGTGACGCCCTCCAGCAGCGGATCGGGGTCGATCAGGCCGTCCAGCCATTCGAGGCGGTCGGTCCAGAGCCTGACCGTCTTCGGGGCCGCAGGCCCGGGCGCCTGCTTCAAGCGGTTGAAGCCCGTCGTTGTGCTATCAGGCTGCTTGATCAGCAGTGCGTCCAGCATGGCGGCGTGGTTGGAGGCAATCCGTCCCGCGACGCGATCGTAGATCTGCCCATGAACTTCGGCACGCAGCCGGTTCACCAAGCGGTCGAGCGTGCTGAACGCCGGCAGGTCGATCGCGGCGCTTTGCAACGCCTCGACGGCCCGGTTGATAAGGTCGGCCGGGTCGCTCATCGTCTCGGCTGCCTCGAGGACGGTGCTGATGACCAGTTGTTCGGCGGCATCGCCGTACGGCGTGACGGAAAGGTGGGAGCGGATCGCGGCTTGGTAGCGATACAACGACTTGGTGCGGCTTATCTCGTCCGCCCACGATTGAGGCGCGGTGACGCCGAGCTGCGCAGCCAAATGGTCGATAACGGCGGGATGCACTGCAGCCGGCGGCGCAAAGTACCCAACATCCTGGCGCGTCTTGAGCATCGTCGCGAGCACCAGGCGGCCACTACCGCCGCGGGCACTGGCTCGAATGAGGGCGAGGTCGGTTTCGGTCAAATCGTATCGGGCGCTCAACTCCTCGCGGGTCAACCGCGTGCCCGGGCGCGGGTAAGCCGTTCGGTCGATCGCCGTCATGGGGTGTCCGGAAAAGGGTGCGCCGAAGCGGCAGGGCAGAGCCAGCGTTTTGAAGGTGGTAGGAGGTAGCTGTCTAGTGTCCGCGAAGGAATACTTTTCTGGACGCAAGCGCCGACCCTCAAGGGGCCAGGAGGGGACACGCGCCGCCCTCTATCTGCGGGTCTCGACCCCCGACCAGAAGCCTGATCTGCAATTCGATGGGCTGCATGCCTACGCGGCTCGGGCCGGTCTCGATATCGTGCAGGATTACTGCGATGTGGGGGTGTCAGGCCGCCGGGAAGGCCGCCCTCAACTCAATGCTCTGATGACAGCAGCGCGAAACCGTGAAATCGACTGTGTGCTCGTCTGGAAGTTCGATCGCTTCGCGCGCAGCACGCGCCACTTGCTGGCGGCTCTGGAGGAATTCAACCATCTTGGCGTGCGCTTCGTCAGCGTCCAGGATCAGATCGACACCGACAGCCCCATGGGCCGGGCCATGTTCACCATCATCGGCGCCATGGCTGAACTGGAGTCATCGCTCATCAGCGAGCGCGTGACCGCCGGCATGAGGGCCGCCGAGACGCGGGGAAAGCATCTCGGCCGGCCGGCGACACCTCGGCGCGTTGTCGCCGAGATTGAGACGCTCGCCACGTCAACCGACCTCAGCATCCGACAAATCCAGCGAAAGATCGCCGGCCGAGCGAGCCGGGGGATCGTCGGCGAAATCACCAAGCGTGCCCGCACCAACCAGCCGGCCGCCTTGTGACCACTTTTTACACGTATCCTGAACCTACCCCCCCCTTCGGGGGTGTTCCTCTAGATCATAGAAAGGGTCGAAAAAAAATCATTGTATATCAATTACTTAATAGGGTGGTAGCCCACCAGCTATGGGCTACCCCTAGCCCACCAGCTATGGGCTAGGTTTGGATGAAATTTGTCTATTTAGTGTTGAATTTCATCCACGCTTACGCTATTCAACATGGATAAAATCTGTCCATT
>JAKCCX010000004.1 GCA_021838715.1 Pseudomonadota bacterium
GCATCGTCCCCACTATCACCTCGCAGTACCTCTCAAACCGCGCTTCCAGACCCTTCGCCATGGCGCACCTCAGAAAGTACTTGAAGATGTCGCCATAATGCACTATCTTTTAACACAGTAGTACTAGTGACTGTGCAACTTCTCTTGCAGCCAGACCTTGATGAGCGATTGATACGGCACATCGCGAGCGTTGGCCGCGGCCTTGATTGAATCAAGCAGATGTTTCGGCAGCCGCAACGAAATCGTCTTCGTACTCGGTTTCAGGTTGGGAAATGCGACCTTCTGCGCTGCGGACCAATCGACGTAGCCGGTCGAGTCATGCGTTTCCCAGAATGCACGCTCCTCGGCCTCGCTTTTGAACTTTGGGATTGCCTTACGAACTTTGCTCATAGAGTGCCCGTTCCTTTCGGTGCATATCTCGGGCCGAGATCACACGAATTTTCCGACCCGCGTCGCGCAGCGTGAACGTGATGTGCAATTGCCGGCCCCCATCGCTTTTCCCCAGCGCATGCAATCGCAACTCCCGCTCGCTATGCCGGGTGTCCGCGACAACAACCAGGGGCATATTGAAGAAGACTTGCTCTGCCTCTGCAACGGACACGCCATGCTTCTCGTTCTTGCGGGCGTTCCCATCATCCCAATCGAATCCGGTGGTCTTGGCAAGATCGATCATGACCGTATATTATGGAAATATACGATGAGGGACAAGTCTCTCGAACCGCGAGGGTAAGCGACCGTTCCCTTTAGAGCGGATTTTTGCCGCGCCTGCCGAGCGACCGCATCTGGCCGATAGGGAATTTTCCACTCTCCGATTTCCTTGCCGGAAAGCGGCATTCCAACCCGGCGAAAAGACAAGTCGGAAACCGGAAGAATGGCCGGCAGGATGCTCTGCGCTGCGGGCGTTGCGCGCAGCTTGGCAGCCCAAGCCACCAAGATAATGCAAACGCATTGACGTAGCAATGCATTTGCATTATCTTTTTCAGCATTCAATCTACTCTCCGCCCGGGAACCGCCATGTTCGCCACCCTCGAAGTGGAATCCACGCTCACCGATCGGTACCAGACGACGGTGCCGGAAACCGTGCGCCGTGCGCTGCGCCTGGGCAAGCGCGACAAAATCCATTACTCCATTCGCCCCAATGGACAGGTTGTGTTGAGCCGCGCGGAGCAATCTGCGGAACCCGATCCAGCGCTCGACGCCTTCCTCGGACTGTTGGCGCACGACATCGCAGAGCATCCCGAACACTTGCAGGCGATGGATGCCGAACTGGCGCAGCGCGTCCGCGCTCTGGTCGACGGTGTAGAGGTCGATCTCGACGCTCCGCTGTCCGCGCACGATGAGTGAACAGCCGCGACCGCTGGTCGTCAACGGCTGGACCCTTTATGCGCACCCCCTATTCCTGGATCAACTGGAATTGCTTGTCGCCCAGGTCGATGCGCTTCACAAAAAAGACGCGGCCGGTTTTGCGCAGAAGAACGCCACCAAGCGCCTAGCCGCGATCACCAAGCTCGCGTTCGAGGTGATCCCGCAAGATCCGACGCGCCCCGAATACCGCCAAGGCAACACCCTCGGCGAGGCAAACAAGCACTGGTTTCGCGCGAAGTTCTTCCAGCAGTACCGGCTGTTTTTCCGCTACCACGCCCAGGCCCGGATCATCGTCTACGCTTGGGTCAACGATGCGGACACGAAGCGCGCATACGAAAGCGCCGATGACGCCTACCGCGTGTTCCGCAAGATGCTCGATGGCGGGCATCCGCCAAGTGACTGGGATCGGTTGCTCGCCGAAGCGCGGGCGGAAAACTCTCGCCTTGAAAAAGCCGCGGACGCCCTGTAAATGCCGGCAATGCGTTCTGGAATCGTCTACCAGGAAACCCTCATTCCTCTGGTAATTTCGCGGAAATCGGCAGAAAACAGGCAAAACCGGTAGACACCTGAACCCCCAGAAATTGAGCATCCATGCGGATTTCCGGGCAGTTTGACAGCGGGACTATTAATCCGCAGGTCCCTGGTTCGAGTCCAGGTCGGGGATCCAGAGAAAACGACGAAAAATCAGGGCCCGCGCAGTTCGTCACTGCTCGGGCTTTTGTGTTTTTTGGCCCGGATTGCTGGCTTGTCAGCGCGGTTGTCAGCGCAACCGCTGTCGGCTAGCGCCGGACACAAGCCCAGCACTGTCGCCTCGCGCCGACGCAATGCCCGCCAAACCGGAGAACCCTTCCGCCACGGCAACCACCAGCGCCACCAAGTCCCGCCGATGGCTACAGCGGTGATGCCTGTCGTCACACCACCACAACGAGCCGCTCGTCGAATCGCTGGTTTTCCACCGCCCCCCGCATGCCGACGTAGCCCCGGGGGTTGCAGACCACCCGGCAGCCGGCGATCCGGTAGTCGAAGCTCGCGTGCGTATGACCGTGGATCCAGATTCCGTCCACCAGCGCCGCGATGTCGTCCAGGTTGGATGCGAACCCGGCGCTCGCGAGATCGAGGCGCCAGCGCCCTTCCACCGACTGCATCGACGGCAGGTGGTGGGTGACCACCACCATTTTGCGCCAGCGGCCGTCCGGAGCCTCGCGGAGCTTCCCTGCCAGCCAAGAACGATGGCGCAGGTGACGCTCGCGCACCGCTCCCGGCCGCAGATTGCCGTGCCCGTCATTGCGGATCCGGTTGAAGTCGCTGAGCGACGTCACGCACGCAGCCATCTGCTCGGCCATGGCGTGCCGGTCGCCCCCGAAGATCTCGAAATCCGTCCAGAGTTCGCATCCGAGAAAGCGCACGCCGCCGATGATCACCTCGTCGCAATCGAGGAGGTGCAGGGCCGGCAAGGCGATCTCCCGCTCCCGGTCGCGCAGCACACCCGGAAGTGATTGCCACGACTGACCGTAATACTCGTGGTTTCCGGCGACGTAGACGATGTCCTTTCCGGCGAAGGCTCCGCCGGGCCGGGCGTGCCGTGCCGCCCAGTCGAGGCCGCCGGCGCCCCCGCCGATATCCCCGGCCAGGACGACCACGTCGGCATCCGTCGCCGCCGGCGTGAAGGCCGTCAGCTCGGTATGCAGATCGGAAAGGATGTGGATTTTCATGATGCGACGACGCAAACGGGCGCCGCAGCCGCCCCCCTACTCCCGCGGCGGCACGTCCCGCGCCGCCGCCATGGCCTCGATCGCCCAGATTCCGGCTTCCATCCGCGCCCGCGCCGCGATGTCGGCGGAGTGGACGATGACCCTGGGCGGGCGAAACCCGCGGGTGCACACCGCCTCTTCGATCCACTTCACCACGTCGTAGCCGGTGCCGCGGCGATCGTCGCCCAGATCGTGATCCAGGCCGATTTCCGTGACTTGACCGGTTTCCAGCAGGCGGCAGGCTTCCTCGGGCCAGTACACGCGCACCCAGCCTTCCGGCGTATCCCGCACGTCGTCGAGAAAGACCTTCATCTTGCCCTTTTCGATCACGAGAACCCGATCGCGCGCGGTCGATCCGCCCCCCTCGTTCGCCGTCGCGACGACCGGCCGCCGCGCTGCGTGGCCGTCGCCCATGACCAGCCCGCATCAGCGCACATGCAACACGGATTCCTGGAAATCGTCAAATCTCCGGCGCCTTGACGGTGGCGTCGGATGCTTTGGGTTTGCGTGTGCGCCGGCGCGGAGCGGCCGTCGGCTCGGCGGCCTCCGGGGCTGCGGGCTCCTTCGCTGTGGGCTCCTTTGCGCTGAGCTCATTCGCCGCCGGCTCCTTGGATCTGGCGCCGCCGCGCCGCCTGCCACGCGGGCGGGTCTCGCCGGCTGTCGGCACCTCGGCGACGGCTTCGGGGGCGGCTGCCGGGGAAGCAGCCGCCCCATCGCCAACCGTGCCGGAGTCGACGGCTCCGCTGTTCCCGCGGTACACATATGCGTTCGACTTTTCGTCGCGGCCGAATTCGAGCAGTCCCCTCGCCTGCGCCTCTTCGAGCAGGCTGCCGAAGGACCGAAAGCCGTAGAACGACTCGCTGAAATCGGGCCGGCGACGCTTGATCGCATCTTTCAACGCCGACGCCCAGATCTTGCCGCCGTCGCCCCGCTCGGCGATCAGCGCATCGAAGGTTTCAGCGGCCAGGTCGATTGCCTGGCTTCTGCGCGCTTCCCACTCGTCCTTGCGATCCTTCTCGCCGCCGGATGCACGCCGGGCCGCGGACTGCGCTTCCGGCAAACGGCGCTTGGCGGAAGCACGCTGATTCTCCCGCACCAGATCGTCGTAGAAGATGAACTCGTCGCAGTTGGCGATCAGCAGATCCGAGGTCGACTGCTTCACGCCGACGCCGATCACGTGCTTTGCGTTCTCGCGCAACTTCGACACGAGGGGCGAGAAGTCCGAGTCGCCGCTGATGATGACGAACGTGTTGACGTGCGCTTTGGTATAGCAAAGGTCCAGGGCATCGACCACCAGTCGAATGTCGGCGGAATTCTTGCCGGACTGGCGAACATGCGGAATCTCGATCAACTCGAAGTTGGCTTCATGCATGGTGGCCTTGAAGGCCTTGTACCGCTCCCAATCGCAGTACGCCTTCTTGACGACGATGCTGCCTTTCAGCAGCAGGCGTTCCAGCACCGGCTTGATGTCGAATTTCTCATGCTTGGCATCGCGCACGCCAAGGGCGACGTTCTCGAAGTCGCAAAACAATGCCATGCTGACATCATCCTGGGATGAGGCCATCCTGTTCTCCTCTTCGCATCGGGCCGGATGCACATGACCAACATAATTGGGCGAAATTGCACCATCCGGGGACGCGTGATCGGCGTGGCATGACCGGATGATCGGCGTCCTCATGGACGCGCTGCAATCCTACACCGCCATCTTCGATCCACGGGACTCGCAGCGCAGATGATGCCTCGATCCGCGACGACGAAAGGTGATCAAGGCGGTCGATTTGTCGGAAGCATTTCCGACCGAAGCCGATGCTTGCCGCCCCATCGGCGGCGCGCGACGCATCCGAAAAAAAAGGCGGACCCTTTCGGACCCGCCAAAGAAGGCGTCGGAGGGGCGGCATTCCGGCCCCTCGACGCTGGGGATGGCAATCGCTCAGGCGGCCTGCGCGCCGTAGTTGTCGGCGCCGGTCTTCTCCGGCGTGTAGTGGCGCAGTGCACGCAAGGCCAGGGCGATTCCGCTTGCGACAACGGTCCACTCCAGTCCGGTCACGATGGTCTGCGCGCGGAGGATCGATTCCTCGAACGCGATGAACGCAACGGGCACCAGAACGATGGGGGCCACCATCACGATGGCGGACAGGGTTTCCAGGAAGGTCGGCTTTTGGGTCGTCATGTCAATCTCCTTGAAGCAGGTTTCGGGACTTCGGTTCGCTTGGCGAACTCAACATGGCGACACTGTGCGCTCGGGCAGTGAACGGCCTCTGAACGCCCGATTCAGAAGGCATTCAGCGTGGAAACAGGGTGTAACGGCGCCGACTTCGCACCCGGCCGTCAGGCCGGTGGCCGATGAGGCGGAAGCCGGAACAATTGCGGGATGCCTTGCCGGAGAACCGCGCATCGGCAGGATTGGCAACCGATGCCGAACCGACCAGAATCGCATCCAAGAAACTCTCATCACTCCCTGCGGTGCCGGCCATGCCTGAGAACCGTCTGCTTACGCCGCGTGAGGCGGAGGCCGTGATCGAAGAACGAATCGAGCGATTCGGACCGGGTTCCTTGCCGCGCGTCGTGGTCACGGAAATCCGGGGCGGGAGGTGGCGTGTCCGCTGGGACAGCCTGGAGCAGACGGTTGCGCCGATGACGCTTGCCGAATGGCAGGTGTGGCTCGAACGCCATGTCGGCTCCCTGGATGCCGGAGACCTCGGAACCACCGAGAGCTGACCGCCCCGAAGGCCTCCGGCGGCAGTGCTCAGCCCCTCATTCTCCGGTCACGGCGTCGTGCCGCCGGAAGTCGCGTAGGCCTGGTACGGGAACACGATCGAGCCGACGATGGTGAGGACCTTCTGCAGATCGTCGGACGGGGCATCGGAAACGTAGAGCAGGTCGTGATCGTGGATCGGAAAGGTCTGGGCGGCGAAGAACACCGCCGGATCGCGCAGATCGAACTCGAAAATCGCCGGCACCTTGCCGTCGACCAGGTGACCGCCCTGCAGGCCGGCGGGCAGACTGCGCGGGGCAGCGAGCCGGAACAGGAACACCGCCAAGGGATTGGCGCGGTTGTCGTCGAGGCCGCCGGCGCGCGCGATCGCCTGCGCCAGGCTGATGCCGCTCGCCTCGAAGTTGACCTCGGCATTGCGGCCCGTGGCGCCGAGCACGGTGAAGCTCGCAGGTTGATAGATCGCCGTGACGACGTCGCCGGCACGCAGCGGAATGTTCTCGCGCGGGTCGCGCAGCACCGCTTGCAGCGGCATCGTCATCACCCGGCCGTCGCGCGACAGCTGGATCGAGACCTTCTCCACCGATTGCGTCACGCCGCCCGCCAGCGCAATTGCCCGCAGCAGGCGCACGCCGCCGGGCGCCAACGGCACTTCGCGGCTATGCGGCACGTTGCCGACGACCGTGATGTTCCGGGTGTTGTTGACCGCGAGTTCGACGATCGCCTGCGGATGGTTGGCCTTTTCCGACAGCTTGGCGACGATGTCGCGCTCGATCTGCGACAAGGTTCGTCCCGCGACATGGATGTCGCCGGCGAAGGGAACGACGACCTCCCCGGCGTTGTCGACGGTTTGCACCGGCAACCTGACCATGGCGGCACCACCGCCCGCCACACCCTCGCCGGCGACCGCGAAACGCCGCGGGGCGAATAGCCTGGCGGGCGGGGATTCCCAAAGGAAGATCGCCAGTTCGTCCCCGGGCCCGACGAAGTGATTGGGGTGCCCTCGACTGGGAAAGAATGCCGAAACGCGCTGTCTTGCTTCCCGCGCTTCGACGGCGTGCGCAAGGGCATAATCGACGCGGAGGAGCCGGATGCCGGGCAACGTCGACTTCGCCTGCGGCACCGATTCGACGGTGGAAGTACTCGGCCCCGCATTGGTGATGAAATGCCCGCAGCCGCCCAGGAGCAGGGAGGCGGCGACAACCGCGGGCGGGATCCGGAGGAACGCGTTCATCGGCGATAACGGGCAAGAGGGCGGGGCCAGGCCGGCAACGGAACGGCGCCCACCGCGGAAGTGTACGCAAACCGCGATTGCAGGAATATCGCGATATTCTTTCCGGAATTCCGGACAACCGACCCCCGCGCCGATGAACGCCCGCCGCAGACTCGAACCCGCCCGCCTGCGCCGCCATGCGCTGACGCCCGACGCGCTGGAGATGCTCGACGCCATCGCCCGCCGGGGCAGCTTCGCCGCGGCGGCGCGCGAACTGGGTCGCGTCCCGTCCGCCCTCACCTACAGCGTGCGCCAACTGGAGGAAACCCTCGACGTGCTGCTGTTCGACCGCAGTTCGCGGCAGGCGCGCCTGACGGCCGCCGGCGAGGAACTGCTGACGGAGGCGCGGCGCCTCCTCGGCGAACTGGATGCGGTGGCCAATCGCGTGCACCGGGTCGCGACGGGCTGGGAGAGCCACCTCACCGTCGCCGCCGACGGCGTGATTGCGCGCGCGACGGTTTTCGATCTGATCCAGGCGTTTTCCGCCTTGTCCGTGACCGACGCCGGTGCCGCGCGGGACGGTCCGCATCGCGGCCCGCCGACGCAGATCGCGCTGCGCTCGGAGATCCTCACCGGAACCTGGGAAGCGCTTCTGAGCGGCCAGGCCGACCTGGCGATCGGTACCGGCGAGATCAGCGATCCGCCAGCCGGCGTCCAGACCGAGTCGCTCGGGACGCTGGCATTCGTGTTCGTGGTCGCGCCCGGCCACCCGCTGGCGCAGTTGCGGCGGACCATCGGCGACGCCGAACTGGTGCGGCACCGGGCGGTCGCCGTGGCCGACTCCGCCCGCCGGCTGTCGGCGTTCACGGCGAACATCCTGCCGGGCCAGGACGTGCTCACCGTCGCCACCGTGCAGGAGAAGCTCGAAGCGCAGCTGCGTGGCCTGGGCTGCGGCTTCCTGCCCGAGCCGATCGCGCGCGCGCACATCGCGGCCGGCCGTCTGGTGGCCTGCCGGGTGCAGCGTGCCGAACGTTCGGCGCGTCTGGGCTACGCCTGGCGCGCGAGTTCGCGCAACAGCGCGAGCTGCGGCCTTGCCTTGCGCTGGTGGCTGGCACAGCTGGCCAGCCCCGCCACCCGCAAGGCACTGCTCGATCGCCCCGACGGTTGCACCCTCGCCTTGCGCGCAATGCCGGCATCCAGCTAGGGGCCCGATGACGACCGCCACTCCCGAGACGATCCGTCCGCTCGCCCGCACCGCGATTGCCGAGGCCCTTTCGGGAGTCGCCGGCGAGAACCGCGCCGACCCCGCACGCCTGCAGATCGGCGCGCGCAACGACCTGGAAGCGATCTCGTGCTTCCTCGCCGAGTACGACCGCTCGCCGGGGACGGCGCGGATCTACCAGCGCGAATGCGAGCGCCTGATGCTGTGGGCGATCCACGAATGCCGCAAACCGCTGTCGAGTCTGACGCGACAGGATTTCGAGGGTTACCTGAACTTCCTCGCCGACCCGCAGCCGGCGGCATTCTGGTGCGGTCCCAAGGCCGACCGCACCAGCGATGCCTGGCGGCCGTTCGTGGGTCCGCTGAGCGAAGCCGCCCTGCTCACGGCGATTGCAGCGATCAATTCGCTGATGCGCTATCTGGTCGATGCCGGCTATCTCGCCGGCAATCCGCTCGGCCTCATCCGTCAGCGCCGGCGCAAGCTCGCCGCTGAGGGGGCTGCCGCGCTTACCGCGCCCGGCGAGGATCCGGCGCCGATCGAGCGCTTCCTCGATGCCGACATGTGGAGCGCGGTCACGCAGGCGGTCGAGGCGATGCCGCGCAAGACGCCGACGCAGCGCGACGAGTACGAACGCCTGCGCTTCCTTTGCGCGATGCTCTACCTGCTCGCACCACGCGCCGGCGAACTGGAAAGCCACCGCATGAACAGTTTCCGCGAAGAGCACGGACTCTGGTGGTGGCACGTCATCGGCAAAGGCGCCAAGCGCGCCAAGGTGCCGGTTCCGGACGACATGCTGCAGGCGCTGGTGCGCTATCGCAAACACCTCGGACTGCCTGCCGTGCCCAAGCGCAATGAAACCACGCCCCTGCTCGTCGGCCTGCGCAACCGCGAGCCGATCACCGCGCGCCGCTTGAACCAGATCCTGAAGCGTCTGTTCGGGCAGGCCGCGGCCCGGCTGGGGCCGGATCAGTTGCACAAGGCCGAAAAACTGCGCGCCGCCTCCGCACATTGGGGACGGCACACCGGCATCACCGCGAAGGTCGATGCCGGGATGGAGGAACGCTACGTCCAGAAGGACGCGCGCCATGCCGACCGGCGCACGACGCAGCGGTACATCCACGAGGAGGAACGGCGCTGGCATGACGAAGCGCAAAAGCAGCGCCTGCGGTGGAGCGGCGACCGGGACGACGCGTGACTTGTCACACGCATCCTCCCTTTGTTCCACGTCAGCCAAGATCACGATTTCCCGGCGAACGGTTTGCCGCCGCGGATTTCCCCGGTAGCATTGCATCCGTCGAGAGTTGTCGCGCGTGGAATCATGGGAGCGAAGGACAAGAGTCATCCGGAAGGCGCACGGCACGATGCGGCGATTTCCTCCCTGGTGCGGGAAACACACCGCCCCGAGTCCGAAATCCGCACGCTGTACGAGCAGGAACTCGTGCGCCTCGAAGACGGCGCCCGCGTGCGCGACTATCTGCACGTCTGCGCCATCCGGCACATCCGCGACACCTTGCGCCACCGTCCGTGAACGCGGCGCCGGGCGCCGCGGCGCGCCGTCCGGTCAGGACGCCTTTTCGAAGTGCATCACCGTCGGCGGCCGGGCAAAGAACCCGCCGACGATCGCGCGCCATTGCGCGAATGCCGGCGATTGCCGGAAGCCCTCGGTGTGATCTTCCAATGTGCGCCAGCGGATGAAGAGCAGATAGCGCTCGGCCGATTCGATGCCGCGTTGCAGTTCATGGCCGAGAAACCCGGCGGTGGGCGCGATCGCGGCGTCGATGCCCCGCTGCACGGCTTCCTCGAACCCGGCCTGCATGCCGGGGTGGATCACGATCTCGACGACTTCCAGAACCATCCTGCGTTGCTCCGCCTCGGAAAACGGCGCGTCCCCGCGCTCGCTACACTATGCGCGCCTTCGATGCGGCGTGCTGCCGCAATAGTGTAATCACCTTCCCTTCCTGGAGTGTCGCCGGCCGTGCGCATCCGCCGCCGTTTCCTGTCGTTGCCGTTTGCGCTCGTCGTGTTCGGCCTTGCCGCCTGCGCCGGGCCCAAGCCGCTCCTGCCAACGGTCGATGTCGGCGCAGTCGCCCGCTATCGCCTTGCCGGATACGACACCGGCATGCTCCAGACGATCGAGCGTCGGCAATTTGCCTCGCCACCCTCGGATGAGGTGGGATGGAACGCGCATCTGGTTCGCCCCGCGTACGATGCCAACCAGGGAGGTGCGATTCCGGTGATCGTCTACGTACCGGCGCTGGGACGGGGGAGCAACGCGCCCAATCGATGGATCGACGCGTGGGCGCGGCGCGGTTATGCCGTCTTCAGCGTGCAACCGCTGCAGGGAGATGCCACCGCCTGGCAAAGCCCGGCGGCGATCGACGGTGATTTCGATGCGGTTGCCCGCGACCGGTATGCCGCCGACGTGATGCCCCGGCGCATCGCCCGCCTGCGAACCATATTGCAGGCCCTGCGCGCGCGCAGCCGACGCCGCGCGGCGAACGTCGACGACCTGGACTGGTCGCATGTCGCCATCGCCGGATCGGGCCTCGGCGCCTATACGGTGCAGCGCATCGCCGCAACCCGGGCCCTGGCATCCTTCGGGGTGCACGCCTACCTGGCCATCAGTCCTTACGCCACGGCCGCAGCACATCGGTCCCATGCAAGCGACGCCCCGATCCTGATGGTCAGTTCGCAGGACGACATCGACCCGGACGGCATGGTCTCCGATCCGCTGGCGCGCCATCTCGCGTTCGACCGCCTGCACAGCGGCGGCGAGGACTATTACCTGGAATTCGCTTCCGCCACCCATCGCTGGCTCGACGGCGCAGCCGACGAAGGCACGCTGCGGGGGGATACGCCGGACACGGCACCCTTCGAAGGGACGGACGACGCCGCCTCGGATGGCGGAGGGAAGCCGGATGCGGCTGCGGCGCGCCGGGAGCGGGAGGCGCACCGGCGTGCCGTGCGCGCGCGCAGCCGCCTGCTGACCGATACGGCACTCGCCGAGGTGTCGTTCACCGACATCACCACCGCGTTTCTCGACGCCGACCTGCGCGGCCGCGCCGCGGCGCGGTCATGGCTCGCCCGGCAGGCGCCGCGCTGGCTGCAGGGGGCGCGCCTGAAGCGCCGCGACGGGATCCGCGCGGCTCCCGGGCGCCGGCAATGAAGAGGCCGCGCTGCACCGCGCAGGGTGCGTACAATGGACGCCGACGGATGCACGTCGATCCCGCGCGTGGCCGGCGTTTGCCGCCACCGCGGGGGATTCCAGCAAAGACCGATTGCCGATGAAGATTCTGCTTGTCGACGACCACGCCCTGATCCGGGACGCCTTGACCGCCTTGCTGCTGGATCTCGATCCGGACGCGGAGGTGTTTACCGCCGGGGATGCGGAGGGCGCGCGCGAACTCGTCGGCGAACACCCCGACGCGGAGCTGATGCTGCTGGATCTGGGCCTGCCGGGGTGCACCGGCACCTCTCTGCTCGAAACCCTCGTCGCCGAAGCGCCCGATCTCAAGATTCTGGTGCTGTCCGGCCAGCAGGACCAGCGCAACGTCCTGCAGGTGCTGCAACTCGGCGCGGCGGGGTTCGTGCCGAAGTCGATGGCGACCGACACCCTGGTCGCGGCGATCAAGTTCGTACTCTCCGGCGGCGTCTACATTCCCGGCGACATCCTGGAGGAAGCGCAGCGCCATGGCCCATTCCCGGTGTTCGGCCCCCCGCCGCGGGTCGCCGACCCGCCGCCGGGCGGCGTGCGGGTCGCGCTGACCGAGCGGCAGGAACAGGTCCTGCAATTGCTGGCCCGCGGCGCCCCGATCAAGGTCATCTGCCGAGAGCTGCAGCTCTCCGAAGGCACGGTCAAGACCCACGTCACGGCGATCTACCGCGCGTTCGGCGCATCCAACCGCACCGAAGCCCTGCTCGCCGCCCGTCGCAACGGCTACGACATCGCATAGCCGCTTTGCGGCGCCCCCCTAGGCTTGACCTACATCAAGCGAATTGTTCGGTAAAAAACGATCAATTCGCGAGGAAGAAGGCTGGATTCCGCATATTTCGGCGCATGCCGTCACGCCGGTGTAACGGAGAATCGCTCAACCATAATGCGGAGCGAACGATGCGCGTGAACCTGCCGGTCACCCAGACAGAATACGTTGTCCCGGAAGGCTCGACCTTGATGTCGACCACCGACCTCAAGGGACGGATCACCTACTGCAACTCGGCGTTTACACAGGCCAGCGGTTTCGAGCCGTCCGAGCTGATGGGCAAGGCGCACAACATCATCCGCCATCCCGACATGCCGCCGGGGGCATTCCAGGATCTCTGGGACTCCATCCAGGCCGGGGAGCCGTGGGTCGCGCTGGTGAAGAACCGCCGCAAGAACGGCGACTACTACTGGGTGAAGGCCAATGCCTCGGTGCAGCGCGGCGCCAACGGCGCGCCCAGCGGCTACATCTCCGTGCGCACCAAGCCCAGCAGCGCCGAGGTCGCGGCGGCCGAGGCGCTCTACGCCAGCATTCGCGAGGGCAAGCTCAAGGGCTGGAAGATCCACAAGGGCATCCTCATCCGCACCGGCGTGCTGGCCTGGCTCTCGATGTTCCAGCGCATCTCGGTGGGTACCCGGATCCACGTCGCGGCGGCCCTGGCGGCGGCCGTGGCCGGCGGCGCCCTCCTGGCGGGCGTCCGGCTGGCCGGCAGCGACGTACCGGCGTCGGCGATCGCCCTCCCCGCCTTCGGCATGCTGATCGGACTCGGCCTGGCCGATCTGCTGTTGCAGTGGCAGATTGCCCGCCCAATGAAACGCGTCGTCGAACAGGCGAAGATCGTCGCGGCAGGGCAGGTTCCGCCGATGATCGCGTTGAATCGCGTCGACGAACTGGGAATCCTGCTGCGGTCGATCAATCAGAGCGCCCTCAATCTCCATGCGATCCTCGACGACATCGGGGCGCAGACGGGTCGGATCCAGACCGCAAGCGCCGATATCGCGCGCAGCAATTCCGATCTCTCCGCGCGCACCGAACAGTCCGCCGCGGCCCTCGAGCAGACGGCCGCTTCGATGGAGCAGATGGCGAGCACGGTCAAGAACAATGCCGACTCGGCCCGGCGTGCCCGCGAACTGGTGCAGAACGCGTCCGACGCCGCCGAACTCGGCGGCGACTCGGTATCCAAGGTCGTGGCGACGATGGAGGCGATCAGCACATCGAGCAAGAAGATCGAGGAGATCATCGGGGTCATCGACGGCATCGCCTTCCAGACCAACATCCTCGCCCTCAACGCCGCGGTGGAAGCCGCGCGTGCCGGCGAACAGGGGCGCGGTTTCGCGGTGGTCGCGGGGGAGGTGCGCAACCTCGCGCAGCGCAGCGCCCAGGCGGCGCGCGAGATCAAGACCACGATCACCAGTTCGACGCAGACCGTCGCCGCGGGAACCGGCTTCGTCGACGAAGCGGGCAAGACGATGGCGACGATCGTCGAACGCGTCCATCAGGTGAGCGATCTCATCGCCGAGATCACCGCGGCGACATCCGAACAAAGCGCAGGCATCGATCAGATCAACAGCGCCACGGCCAGCATGGATCGCACAACCCAGCAGAACGCCGCCCTGGTCGAGCACACCGCCGCGGCATCGCGGACGCTCAACGAAAACGTCGAGGCCCTGGTCGGCGGCATCGCGTCGATCACGTCGTCGATCAACGACAGCGACGCCCAGGCACGTGCGGCGATCACCCACGCGATGCGGATGGGTAACGCCAGGATGCCCGGAACCGCCAAGGCACTCTGAGCGGATTGCCGCCGCGCGGGCCCGGCAAGGGCCGCGGCGCGGCGCTCCGTCACGACGAGCAGGACAGACAGGGAGCGGGCGCATCCGCCGGCGGCGGCGCAACGTACCGCTCCCGGTCCGGGGGTACGTCGTCAAACGGCCGGCGTGCAAGTGCGAGCAAGGTCCGGGTTTCCGAAATATCGCCGTCCTGCGCGCGATCGATCGCGTGCTGCAGGAGATGGTGGCGGAGCACGAAGAGCGGGTTGGTGCGATTCATCCGCGCCGCGCGCGCCGCATCCGCTTCGGACTGCCGCGCCAGGCGGGCGCGATACCGCCCGAACCATGCGGCCAGCTCGGTCTGCGTCTGGGGGAACATGGCCTGCAGGACGTCCGGGATCGGCGCCTGCGGATCCGCCGTCGCCTGCGCCAGATGACGATGGCTCAGCGTCCAGTCGGCGCGTTGCGCCGCAAGGAGTTCCAGCCACGCCTGGATGAGTTCCGGATCTCCGGCTTCGCTGCCAAGCAACCCGAGCTTGGCGGTCAGATTGGCATGCAGGGCCGCACCGAAGGTCTCCGCGAATCCGCCGACGACCTCGGCCGCCGCCTCGGCATCCGGGAGCAGCGGCAGCAAGGCGTGCGCCAGCGCGCTCAGATTCCATTGCGCGATCCAGGGCTGGCGGTACCAGCAATAGCGGCGATTGCGATCGGTGGTGTTCGGCGTGTACTGGGGATCGTAGGCGTTGAGAAAACCATAGGGACCATAGTCGAGCGTCCAGCCGAGCAGCGACATGTTGTCCGTGTTCATGACGCCGTGCACGAAGCCCACGGACTGCCATTGCGCCAGCAGATGCGCCGTGCGCCGCGTGGTCTCGCGCAGGAGGGTCAGCGCGGCCGGCTCCCCGGCCGCTGCCGCGTCCGGGAAGCAGCGCGCGAGGGCGTAGTCGGCGAGGCGCGCCAGCGCGTCGTGTGCGCCGCGGTCGGCAAAATGCTCGAAATGCCCGAAGCGCAGGAAACTGGGCGCAAGGCGGGTCACCACCGCCGCGGTTTCGATCGATTCGCGCCGGACCGGCAGATCGGACGCGACCAGACACAGCGCGCGGGTGGTCGGGACGCCGAGGTGATGCATCGCCTCGCTGGCGAGAAACTCCCGGATCGACGACCGCAGCACCGCGCGGCCATCGCCCATGCGCGAGAACGGGGTCCGTCCGGCACCCTTGATCTGCACCTCCCAGCTAGGGTATCCGGCTGCCTGGTCGGGGTCGGCGACCGCAACCTCCCCGATCAGATGGGCCCTGCCGTCGCCGAGCTGGCCGGCCCAGACGCCGAACTGATGGCCGGAATACACCGTGGAGAGCGGCGGACAATCGACCGGCCAGGCCGAGCCGCTGAATTGCGCCGCCCAACGGGCGGGCAGTTCGGGATCCGATTCGGGATCGGGCAAGCCAAGCAGCCGTGCGGCCTCCGCGCTCCAGATCATCAGGCGGGGAGCGGGCAATCCCTGTGGCGGCGTGGTCGCGTAGAACTCCGGCCCGAGGCGATGATAGGTCTGGACCGGATGGAGCACGCAGGCGGCGGGTGCGGGTCGGGGCGTGGGGTTGCGCATCGATCAATCCTCCAGCTGCCAATGCGGCCGCGAAAAGTGGCAGGTATAGCCGCCGGGATGGCGCTCGAGGTAATCCTGGTGCTCGGGCTCCGCAACCCAGAACGGTCCCGCGGGCGCCAGCTCGGTGACGACCTTGCCGGGCCAGCGCCCGGATGCGTCGATCTGCGCGATGAGGTCCGTCGCCACCGCCTTCTGCTCCTCGTCCCGGTAAAAGATCGCCGAACGGTAGGACGGGCCCAGGTCGTTGCCCTGGCGGTTGCGGGTCGTGGGGTCGTGAATCCGGAAAAAGAACGCAAGCAGGCGCCGGTAATCGATCTGCTGCGGATCGAAGATGATCTCGATCGCTTCGGCGTGTGTGCCATGGTTGCGATAGGTCGCATCGGGTACGTCGCCGCCGGTGTACCCGACCCGCGTCGACACCACGCCCGGCAGCTTGCGGAAGAGATCCTGCATTCCCCAGAAACATCCGCCGGCAAGAACGGCCTTGTTGTGCACCATCGCCTCAGCGCGGGAAACGGGTGTCGGCCATCAGCAGCGCCTCGAACTCCGCCATGGGAACCGGCGGGGAGTAGAGATATCCCTGCGCGTAATCGCAGCCGAGCATGCACAGCAGATCGTGCTGGGCGCGCGTCTCGACGCCCTCCGCGATCGTCTTGATGTCGAGCTTGTGCGCCATCACGATGATCGCCTCCACCACCGCGCTGCTGCTGCCGCCGACATCGAGATTGGCGACGAAGGAGCGGTCGATCTTCAGATAGTCGATATCGAACTGCTTGAGGTAGGCGAGCGACGAGAAACCGGTTCCGAAATCGTCGAGCGCCACCTCGATGCCGTTCTGGCGGCACGCCAGCAACTGTTCGCGGACGTGCTCCGAATCCGCCAGCAGCAGGCCCTCGGTGATCTCCATCACCAGCGATTTTCCGGACAGGCCGATACTCGCCAGCACGTCCACCCAGCGGAACTCCTTCCGATCGAACTCCACCGGCGAGCGGTTGACGCTCACCTGCACGTCCCGCCCGCAGCGCGCGCGCCACACGACGACGGACGAAACCGCCTGCAGGCAGACCCAGTTGCCCAGATCGTGGATGATTCCCGACTCCTCGGCCAGGGGAATGAAGATCGCCGGACTCAACGGTCCGCGCTTGGGATGGTCCCAGCGCAGCAGCGCCTCGGCCTTGGCGATCCCGCCCGTCGCCAGGTCGACGATCGGCTGGTAGTGCAGCTTCATCTGGCCGACGCTCAGCGCGTGGCGCAGATCGTTGGTGAGATCGCGCCGCTCGCGGGCCTCCTGGTCCATCAGCGCGGTGAAGTAGCTGAACTGGCTGCGACCGCGCTTTTTCGCCGCGTACATCGCCTGGTCGGCATGCTTGAAAAGCTCTTCGATGCTTCCGGCGTCCTGCGGATACAGCGCGATTCCGGCACTGCACGAGACGTGGCCGAATTCCGAGTCCCCCAGCGCGAACGGCACCTGCATGTCGCGCAGGACCTCGCGCACGATCTCGTCGATCTCGGCGGTGTCGGCGAAGTCGAGCACGATGATCGCGAACTCGTCGCCGCCGACCCGCGCCACCGTATCCGCGCTGCGCACGCGCCGCCGGATGCGCTGCGCCGCATCGACCAGCAGGATGTCGCCCTTGTTGTGTCCGAGCGTGTCGTTGACCTCCTTGAAGCGGTCGAGGTCGATGTACACCAGGGCGAGCGAGGATCCGTTGCGCGCAACCCGACCGATGTCCTGCTCCAGGCGGTCGAGGAAGAGCCGGCGGTTGGGAAGCCCGGTGACCTGATCGAAATAGGCCATCTCGTGGACCTTCTCCTCGAACCGCTTGCGCTCCGTGATGTCCAGCATCGAGCCGACGTAATTCGTGATGTTGCCGTTGCCGTCGCGGACCGCGGTGATCGTCAGATGCTCGGGGTAGATTTCGCCGTTCTTGCGACGGTTCCAGACCTCCCCCGACCAGTGCCCCGTCTCGAGGATGGTGTCCCACATCGCGGAATAAAACGCCGCGTCCTGCCGCCCGGAGTGCAGCAGATCGGGCTGCTTGCCGACGACATCCTCGGCCGAATACCCCGTGATCTCGGTGAACGCGCGATTCACGCGCAGGATCCGCGCCTGCGCATCCGTGACGATCACCCCGTCCTGCGATTCGAATGCGATCGCCGCGATCCGCAGCGCCGTTTCGTGATCTTTGCGCTGCAGAACGATCCCGGTGATCGACGACGCGATGCTGAGCAGGATGCGATGAAACGACGTCGGCGACCGATGCTCGAAACTCGACAGGGCAAACGTCCCGATCACCTTGTCCTTGCCGGACAGGATCGGCGTCGACCAGCACGCCCGCACATCGAAGTCGTATGCCACCTGGCGCAGATCGCACCAGCGGCCGTCGGTCAGGGTGTCGCGGACAAACTGCGCTTCGCGCCGGTAGACGGCATTGCCGCAGGATCCGGCGCCCGGTCCGGGCTTCAACCGGCTGAGGCGCTGCACCGCATCCGGAGGCAGCCTGGGGGCCGCATACACATTCAGGAACTCCCGGTCGTCGTCCAGAATCATCACGGACGCCACGGAATTCGGCAGCAGACCCTCGGCAAGCCGACAGATCTGGTTGGTGATGTCGAGGTCGTCGGCCCCCCTGCGCAACCAGGACCAGGATCTCCTGCAGAAGGTTCAGCAGCTGGCTCTGCTCGACGTTCGACAGGTCTGCGTAGTCGACGTGAGACGTCAGGAAATTTCCGTTCATCGCACCCAGCCGGGGCTCCATTCGGGATTAGCCGGAAGTATAAGTCCGCCGACCGGCCCGACGAATCGCGAAAAAGGAGCACCCGGAGGCAGGGTTTTCCGCCCTACCCGCCCATCCTTATGGAGCCGAAATTTTTTGTATCGACCCGGTTGATGGGGCGCAACCGCAAAGGCTGCCAAACCGCCCACCTTCCAACAAACTGGAGTCGTTTCGGCACCGATGCAATCGATACGGAACATTTCATCCAGACTCGAGGAGGTGTGCGATGAGCGCTCCCCGCACCGCCACGCAACGCGGCATTCGATGGACATTCCTGGCCGGCATCCTCGTCACGACCTTCTTCTCCTGGATCGTCTCGGGTTGCGGCGGCGGCGGAGACACCACCCTGTTCTCCTCGCTCGACCTGCCCGGCATACCGACCGCCTTCACCGTCGTCCGGACCCAGGGTGAGACCTTGTCCGCGACCCTCAGCTGGTCCCCGCCGGCCAACGGCGCCGCGCCCACCAGCTACGTAATCTACCGCAGCACCACGGCCGGGACGGCCTTTTCCCCCACCAATCAGGTGACCTCGATTCCGGCGGTGACCGGCCAGAACTCCTACACCTTCATCGACAATGCCGAGTTGACCTCGGTCCCGACCTACTGGGTGGTCAGCGCGAAGAATGCAACCGGCGAGACGCCGACGGCCGAGGTGAGCACCACCCCGATCGGTCCGTCGAACACGACCGGCGACACCGGCTTCGGCAACAACCTGTCGTCGCCGCTCATCTTCGCCGACGGCTACGGCACCACCGAACTGCCCATCACGGGGACCTGGACCGCGGACGTCGCCACCGTCGACTACAACACCGGCCTGCGCCCGCTCACCGGGATCCTGCCGACCACGGTGACGACCCTGCCCTACCTCGACAGCGCCGACATCTACAGCCTCAACGGGGTGTCGTACTACGAGCAGGGCACGGCGAGCACCTGGCAGGCGCAATGGGAGAACGGCGCCGCCGCGCAACAGGACGTCGTCGCGACCTGGGGCGACAACCTCAGCAGTCAGAACCTCACCTCGACCTCGGTCATCCGCGTGGAGATCGCACTGTCCAAGACCCTGACGACGCCGATGAAAGCCTATACGATGCAGTCGCTCTACGGTACCCAACTCAACGAAGTGCAGGGGACCGATGGTACGACCTACGACAGCACGACCGCGTACGTGTTCGCGACCAACGCGCACCTGAAGATCGAAAAACTGGATTCGAGCGGCAACTCGGTGTATGTCCTCTACGACCAGACGCTGTGGCAGGGCGACGGGCCCGGCTTTCTCGCCGGCGAGGTGACCGTATCCGGCGCCTTCACCTACGGCTTCGTCTGGAACATGAAGAACGTCACGCTTCCCTCGACCGTGACCAAGAGTGGAACCTGGCGCATCACCTTCTCGCTGGACCCCAGGTCGCCGGTCGGAACAAGGAACAACACCTCGATCACCAGCGCGACCAACGGCGTTCTCGACTCCTCGACCCAGGCGCACATCGACATCAACGTCGCGAGCTGAGTCTGCCGCGGGCGGTCTGCAGGATTGCAGACCGCCCGCCCGTGACCGGGCCCCGCTCAATACCCCACGCGCTTGTAGCGGCTCGAGCCGACGATCAACTCCGCACCGGACGGATCGAGCACGACGGTCGAGATTCCCAAGCCGAGCGGCAGGGGTTCCACGTTCTTCAAGGTATCGCCATCGGCCTTCAGGACGACCGTCGACACGCGATGATCCGGGCACTGCTGGATATGGCCGGAAAACAGATTCCGTCCGAGATCCTTGCAGGCAAAGGCCGACGGCGTGTCGTCGATGTCCTTCGCGAGGAATTCCTGGCCGTTTTCCTGAATCACCAGCGTGCGGGCCGGATTCCGGACATCCTGCCAGGTGCCGAGATACCGATCGGTGGGCTTTCCGCATGCGGAAACCAGGACTGCCGAGACCGCCACCGCCATCGTGGCCCATACGGATCGCCGAATCATCATTCCCTTCCCGTAGCAACGCCGGCGCCGCCGCCGGATCCGTGGTTTATCGAACTGCCGGGCGCGGAGAATACCGTATCGAACGAATGGCTCGTCATGATATGCAGCGCCGCGGCGACCACGAAGGTCGCAAGCAGCACCGACGCCAGCCCGGCGTACGAAAACCGCTCCCGGCACTGGTATTCGTACGCCACCGCCAACGCGGCCAGCCACGCGACACTGAAACCCACGCCCCCCAGCACGTCCGACAGCCAATGGGCGCCGAGATACAGCCGCGACGAGGCGATGGCGCCGATCAGGATCGCGGCGAGGACCACCGTGGTGCGGCGAAACGCGGGCGGTTCCGCGCGCCACAACAGGAATGCCAGAAAGCCGTAGACCACCGTGCTCATGGTGGTGTGGCCGCTCGGAAACGAAAACGGCTCGAGGCCCGGCGGAAAGAGGCCCGGGCGTCGCCGTTGCAGCGCAAGCTTGAGCATCTCGCTGAGCAGCTCCGCAACGCCCACCGCCACCAGCCAGTAGCCCGCCGTCAGCCAGAGGCGGTGCACGAGGAACCATGCCAACGCCGCGAGCATCACCGGCAGCAGCACCTGGGCATCGCCAAGCTCGGTTACCGCGATCATCAGGTGGTCCTCGGCGGGCGTGCGCAGCGACTGCAGCAGACGATGGACGTGGGCATCGACGGCAAGCAGCGGATCCTGGTGAAGGATGTTCTCCAGCACGCCGAAAAACAGCCAGGCGCCGCCGACCACCAGAACCGCCGCGGTCAGGAGAAACCACTTCGGACTCTCCGACCCGAGCAGCCAGTTCAGAATGTCCTTGCGCGACACCGGCCGGTTCGTCACCGGTGCCGCGCGCACCGTGGCGGCAACCGCCGCACTCCAGCGCAGTGCGCCCGCGGCTGCGGCGGCGATGCCCGCCGCGGCGAGCCAGGTGGCGGCAGGCAGCGGTTGCAGGGCGAAGAATGCGCGCAGCGGCGGCACGCCCGCCACGACGAGGAACGCGCCGATCGTCGCACCGAACAAGACCCGCCGGCCCAGGCTGACCGGGCGCGCCACCTGCAAGAGGACCGCGGTCGCCACCGCAAAGAGCGTCACGGTCGCTGCCGTGCGGGCGTCGGCGAGGCCGCCGCGCGCCCCGCTGGGAATGAGTGCGTAGGCCGCGAAGGTCGCTCCCGCGACGATGACCCCCGCCGGCAGCGTGAAGCGCAGCACCCGCCCGACGAAGCCGGCGCGGGCGCGCTCGGCGCGATGCTCGAGCGACAGAAAGAAGGCGGGGATCCCGATGGTCAGCGAGCCGACCAGCGTCAGATGGCGCGGCAGGAATGGAAACGTGACGTCGGCCACGCCGACGGCGAGCGCGAGCAGCATGGCGTAGACCGTCTTGGTGAGAAACAGGGCCGCGAGGCGCTCGACGTTGCCGATCACCCGCCGCCCTTCGGCGATCACCGAGGGCAGCCGCGCGAACTGATTGTCGAGGAGCACCAGATGGGCGATCGCACGGCTCGCGCCGGCCCCCGCGCCCATCGCGATGCCGATGTCGGCGCCCCGGAGCGCGAGCACGTCGTTCACGCCGTCCCCGACCATCGCCACCACATGCCCGCGAGCCTGCAATGCCGCGATCAGCGCCTGCTTGTGCCGAGGCGAAAGCCGACCGAAGACCGCATGGGTTTCCGCCAGGGCCGCAAGCCCGTCCGCATCCTGCGGCAGATCCTTCGCGTCGACGGCGTCCCCGTCGATCGCGAGCTGCGATGCGATCCGGCCGACGGTCGCGGGATGGTCGCCCGACAGCAGCTTGATCGCGACCCCTTGGGAATGGAAGAACCGCAAGGTCTCCGCGGCATCCCCGCGCACCTGCTCGGTGAGCAACACGAGAGCCGTGGGCACGAGCCTGGCGGGAAGACCCTCGGCCGCAAGCGCCTCGCTGGTCTGCGCCAGCAGCACGACGCGCCGTCCGCCCCGCGCCAGGTCGTCGGCGCGCTGCCGTGCCGCGTCGCCGTCCGGAATCGCGGCCAGCAGCACTTCGGGCGCGCCCAGAACCCAGGTGCCGAGCCCGTCGAACGTGGCGCCGCTCCACTTGCGCGCCGATGAAAACGGCACGACGGCGGCGGCGACGGGATGGCGTTCCGTCCGACAAGCCGCCTCGATCGCCCGCAAGGTCGCATTGGGTTTGGGTTCTGCAGCGACGAGCCCGGCAAGGGCATGGAGCGCGTCCGGGTGCGGGCGCAACATCTCGAGCGCCTCGAATCGCGGCTCGCGTTCCGTCAGCGTGCCGGTCTTGTCGAGACAGATCACGTCGACGCGGGCCAGGGTCTCGGTCGCCGGAAGATCCTGCACCAGCACGCGCCGACGCGCAAGGCGCAACGCCGCCAACGCCAGGGCGATGCTGGTCAGCAGGATCAGGCCCTCGGGCACCATCGCGACCACGCCGGCGGCGGAATAGAGCAAGGCATCGGCGAGCGACACCGGGATGGCCGCCTGACCGGCGAAGAGCAGCGCGGCGGTAGGCACGATCGCCCAGGTCACGTAACGCAGAATCCGGTTGATCCCCACGCGCAGCTCCGAACGCGCCACGCGGAAGCGCCGGGCATCGGCGGCAAGACGCTGCCCATATGCGGCCGCCCCGACCCGGGTGACGCGGCAGCGCCCGGTGCCGGCGACGACGAAGCTTCCCGACCGGACTTCGTCGCCGGCCTGCTTGGGCACCGGCGCCGATTCGCCGGTGAGCATCGATTCGTCGACTTCGAGTCCGACGGCCTCGAGGATCACCCCATCGACAACCACCTGATCTCCCGAACCCAGTTCGAGGATGTCGTCGAGCACGATCCCCGCGGCGGCGATGTCGACGAGTTGATCGGCGCGCAGGACGCGGGCCTTCGGCTGGCTGACCAGCGCGAGGCGGTCCAATGCCCGTTTCGCCCGCAATTCCTGGACCACGCCGATCAGCGTGTTGAGGACGAACACGCCGCCGAACAGCGCATCCTGCCAGGGCCCGGTCAGCAGGATCACGACGAACAGCGTGCCGAGGATCGCGTTGAACCGGGTCAACACGTTGGACCGTACGATTTCCCAGGCAGTGCGGCTGGTCGGCGTCGCCGTGCGGTTGACCGCGCCGCGGGCGATCCGCGCCGCGACCTCCGCCTCGGTCAGGCCATGCAACGATGCTGCTGCTGTCGCGTTGTCCGCCGCCATCGTGGAACCCCTTCCCGTCTCGGGTCAGCGCCCCGGCACGGTAACACCGCCAAGGTTGACACCAAGCCGCCGAACGTACCGTGACCGGCGTCAGTCGCGCTCCGCCATCGGCTTGCGGCGCCAGTACAGGTAGAGCGCGGGAATCAGGTTGGTGCTGCGCAAAGCGCTCCAGACCAGGCCACCCAGGATCACCACCGCCAGCCCCTGTTCGGGCGCGGCACCCTGGCCCAGGCCCAGCGCGGTCGGCAGCATGCCGAGCGCAGCGACCGCCGCCGTGAGGACGATCGGCCGGAAGCGCACCTCGATCGCCTCGCGCACTGCGTCCTCCACCGGCATGCCGGCGCGCTCGTTGCGACGGGCACGATCGAGCAGCACGATGCTGTGGCGCAGCCCGATACCCACGAGCGTCAAAAATCCGACCATGCCGGTGGCGTTCAGGCCGACGCCGCTCGCCACCAGGGCCAGCGTGCCTCCGGTCAGCGCCAGCGGAATCTCGAGCAGCAGGATTCCCGGAACCAGCAGGCCGTCGAACTGCAACAGCAGGATGCCGACCAGGATCGCGAATGCCGCCGCGGCCGCCAGGAGCAGACCCAGCGCGGTCTGCTCGAGTTCGGCCGCCAGACCGCCGAAGGCGATGCGGTATCCGGGCGGCAGAGGCAGATCGGCCAAGGCGCGCCGCGCCGCCGCCTCCGTGCTGCCCAACGGCCCGGTCGGCGTGGCCACGATGTCGAGGGCGCGGGCGCCGGCGATGTGCCGGATCTGATCGGGTGTTTCCGCCAGGGTCAGCCGCGCCAGTTCGCCCAAGGGCGTCCAGCCTCCTTGCGTGCGGATCGGCAGCGCCGCCAGTTCCGCAACGGTGTGTTGCGGCGCATCGGCAAGCCGCAGATAGAGATCCAGGGGCACGTTGCCCTGCGGCACGAGGCCCACCACCTGGCCGCCGATCAGCGGTCCGATCTGGGCATAGAGCGCGGCCGGGGTCAGTCCGTGGACCGTCAACGCGAGCGCCCGCGGTTCGATCTGCAACTGCGTGACCGGATAGCCGTCGTTGTCGAAAACGTCCTGCAAGACGTCGATGCGGCGCAGGCGCGCGGTGATTTCCTCGGAAAGTCGGCGCAGCTCGGGTACGGCGGCGCCGAACACATGCAGCACGAACGGTTGCGACAACCCGGAGAGGCTCTCCCCCACGCGCTCGATGGTCGGCGTATCGACCGCCCGTTGCACACCCGGGAGCTGTGATTCGCGACCGATGCGCGCGCCGATCGCGTCCAAGGCATTGACGCCGACGCCGGCCTTCAGCGCCACCAGGATCTCGCCGGCATACGCGGGTTCGGTATAGGTCGTGGACGATGCCGAGCCGATGCGGACATACACGTGGGCCACCGCCGGATCGCGCAGCAGCCGCCGCGTGATCGTCCGTGCCGCCGCACGCGTATCGAGCAGCGAAGCCCCCGGGGGGAGCGTGAACGCTTCCAGCAGCGCGCCTTCGTTGGGCAGCGGAAGAAAGTCGACGGGCACCAGCACCAGCGCCGCAAGGCTGATCAGCAGCACTGCGACGGTGATCGCCAGGCTGGTGCGGGGGGCCCGCGCGACCCATGCGAACAGCCGCTCGTTCGCGCGCTGCAGACCGCGCAGGAGGCGCCGCCCCGCGCTCGTGCCCGCAGACGGCCGCGCACCGAGGAAACCCAGGCCCAGCGGAATGAGGGTCAGCGACACCAGCAGCGAGGCCGACAGCGCGACGATCATCGCCCACGCGAACGGGATGAAGAACAAGCCCGCCACACCGCCGACGAAGAGCAGCGGCACGTAGATGGCGACGTTGGTGAGCGTGCCGGTGATGTCGGGAACCACGATGCTCCGGACGCCGGCCCGGATTCCCTGCCAATGCGCGTCGCCCGACTCCCAGCGATGGTGAATGCTCTCGAGGACGAGGATCGCGTCGTCGGCCAACAGGCCGACGGCGACCGACAACGCGCCGAAGGTCATCAGGTTCAGATCTTGTCCGAGCGCGTGCAGCGCCCCGACGGCGAGGGCCAGCGACAGCGGAATGCTGCATGCGAGGACGAAGATTCCGCGTCCCGCCCCCAGCGCCCCGACGAGGATCAGCACCGCCAGCGCCGCGCCGATCAAAAGGTTGCGGCCGAGGTCGGCGCCCACCCGCGCGACCAGACGGCCTTGGTCGTAGGTCCGCACCCAGCGAACCCCCGGGGGAAGCTGCGTGCGGGTTTCGTCCAGCACGGCCCGGACGGCGCGCGTGACGGTGCGCGTCGACGCACCCGGCTGCTTGATCACGCTGAGCGCGACGCTGGGACGCCCGTCCAGCGACACGGCGCTGTGCGTGGGTTCCGGGGCGCGGACGACCCGCGCCAACGCCTGCAGCGGGATCGGCCCGTCCCGGCCCGCGACCGGAATCCGTTCCAGCGCCGCGATGTGGGTCGGCAGGCTGCGGGCTTCGATCAGCACGTCGTTGTGGCCGAGGGTGACGTACCCGGCGGGTTCGAGCAGGACCTGCGACCGCACGGCCTGCACGATCTGCACCACGCTCACGCCGTAGCGGCGCATGGCATCGAGGTCGGGCTGGATCCACAGCGCCTCGTTGCCGGCGCCGAACACGTTGACGAACTGCACGCCCGGGATCGCGCGCAGCGCCGGAACGATGTCGGCCACCACCGCCCGCTGCACCCGGGCGGGCGCGATGTCCGCCGGGATCGCCGCGGTGTAGTCCGCGACCTCGTTGATCGCATTGCCCAGGATCTCCGCCACCGGACGGACCTGCCCCGGCAGATCGCCGCGGGCGCGATCGATCGCCCCGTTCACCGCCTGCAGATCGATCTGCGCGCTGCTCCCGCGGCGAAACCGCACGTCGATCTCCGCCGTGCCGTTGCCCATCACCGAGCGCACGCTGCGCAGGCCGGTCAGGGTCAGAATCCGGCTCTCCAGGGGATCGACGACGAGATGTTCCAGTTCGGTCGCACTGGTCCCCGGCAGGTGCGCGTTGACGCGGATCTGCGGGTAGTCGAACTGCGGCAGGACTTCCACGGGCGTACGCAGCAGCGCATCCGCGGCCCACGCCAGCACGGCGGCGAGCACGAGCAGCCACAGCACCCGGCGCCGCAGCCAGCGCGGTACGGAAGGGTCGTCGGCCGTCATGAATCAATCGGGAGGCTGAAACGACTCGGCAATGCCGCGGTGGTATTCGAGAAACGCGTCGCGGACGACGATCCGCTGCCCGGGCTGCAATCCGGACGCGATCCAGGTCTGCCAGCCGCGCGTCGGCCCCGGCGTCACTTCCTGGGGCCGGTCCCCCCGCGCGGTGCGCACGAGCACCCACCAATGACCATGATCCAGGATCAACGCCGAGGTCGGCACCGCGGCCATCCGGCGCGGCGGGCCGTCGATGGCGACCGTTCCCCATTGCCCGTTCTCCCACCACGCCGGAAGCGTCGGCGACGTCGGGAGAAGGCCGACGGTCCGGCTGCCGTCGGCCGCGATGCCCGACGCGACGGCGACCACCCGGACGGCAATCGCCTCGCCGCCACCCGCGGGTCGGAAGCGCCCGGTCATCCCGGCATGCAGCGCCGCAGCGTCGGCGCCGTAGTATGCGGCGCCGATCCACAGCCTGCCCGCCGGCATGAGCGTCAGGATGGTTTCCCCCGCCGACATCTCCTCGCCGTCCGCGGCCTGGAGCGCGATCACCGTCCCGGCAACCGGCGCGCGGACGATCCGCAGCGCCCGGGCCGCACCAAGCTGTGCCGCCGCGGTCCGCACCGCGGCGCGCGCAACCTGCCAGTCGCGCTGCGCGGTGTCGACCGCCTGCCGCGTCGCCAACTGGTTCGTCCATTCGCGCCGAACGATCGCGAGCGCGCGCCGGGCGGCGGATTCCTGCGCCCGCGCGCTGCGCAAGGCTTCTTCGCGGGCCGTCAGCAGCGATTGCACCCGTGGCCCGCCGACCTGGGCAAGCACGTCCCCGGCAGCCACGGCGCCGCCCGGTACGACGTGCAGGCCGCGCAAAGTGCCCGGATCGACACTACGCACCGCGAGGATTGCCGTCGGGGCGATCTGTCCATAGGCAGTCCAGGAACGGGGCAGCGTCTGCACCCGGACGGTGAGGACGTCGGCATCGCCGGCGGCCGCCGTCCCAAACGCGCCGGCCAGGGCGAGTACGCAGAGCGCGGCGAGCCGCGCCACCGCGATTCGGCCGCACCACGGCAAGCGCAAGGCAATCAGACCGACCATGTCCAGGCAAGAATCGGCCGCAGCACCTGCTCCCCGCAAGCGGCGCCGACGGCCGCCGCGATCAGGAGCACGGCCGCGGCAACGGCCCACGACGCCGACGGATCGAAACGGGTTCCTGCCGGTGCACCGGCAAACTCCGGCAGCGGCGACAACAACCGCGCGATCCGCTCTTGCAGCGCACGCCCGCTGCCGATCAGGCCCGCGTCGATGGCCGTCTCCCCCGGCATTCCGCCCGGCGGCAACGCCGTGGAAACGATTCGAGCGATCGCCAGGACCGCCGCGGCGAGATCGGTCCCGCATGCGCCACAGCCACGGGCCTCGTCGTCGCGGGCACATTCGAGGATTTCCAGCCAGGCCGCGAAACGGCGGCGCGCCCCGGGCCAGGGCCACTGCAGATCGGTTGCGATCTGGGCCAACCAGATCCGCAAGGGATCGCGATGCCGCACATGCGCCTGCTCGTGCTCCCAGGCTGCACGCACCAGACCGTCCTCGAGGCTCCTCGCCAGGAACGGCGAAAACACGACCCGCGGGTGCAGGAGGCCCACGGTGTAGATGGGCAGTTGCCGCGGTGCGCGGACCACTGCCCATGCGGCCCGGACGGCGGCGCGGATCGCGACCAGCACGAACGGCAGACCGGCGGCCATCAGGATGCCGGGGCCCACGCGGTCGGGCACGGGATCGGGTTCGCGCAGCGCCCAGCCGGCAAGCCATGCGCCGAGCACGAACAGCGGCAGCAGCGGAAGCCACAGCTGCCGCCACGCGCGACGCTCGGCAAGCCGCGGCGACGGATCGCCGCAGGTGCGGCGCGGCAGCAGTGCCAGGGCTTGCACGGCCGCGCCGCCGAACACGACCAGCAAGGTGACGAGCAGCGTTTCACGTTCCATGTCCCGCCCTCCGCTTGCTGCGAATCGCCCGCTCGAGTTCCGCGAGCAGTCCGGGATCGAGCTCGTCGACCGCGTCGACCAGCGCCGCGACCGCGGCATGGGGACCGGGCCCCAGGAACCGGTGCACCAGATGACGCGCACGCGCGCGCTCGACTTCACCGCGCTCGGCGGCCGGAAGATAGACGAACGCACCGTCCTCGCGCCGGCGCGTCACCAATCCCTTGTCGCGCAGGCGGTCCACCACCTTGCCGGTGGTCGTGTAGACATGGCCGGCCGGCACCCCCACGCGCTCGTGCAGCGCACGCACGGACGCGGCGCGCAAGTCCCAAAGCGCGGCGAGCACCGCGTACTCGAGATCGTCGGCGGGTAGACGGAAATCGGCCATCGCGCAACGCTACGACAATAGTCGTAACCGGTCAACCGCTCCGCCCTCATGACCTACAATTTCGCGGCCTCCTGGTCCCCGCGCCGCTCCGCCGCGCAGGGATCCTCGTCCGAAGCGCGCATCCGGAAGCGACCGTGCCCCTCTACGACATCGAACTGACCGACATTCACGGCGCGCATCTGCGCCTGCGCGACTTCGCGGGCAAGGTCCTGCTGATCGTGAACGTCGCAAGCCGCTGCGGCTTCACGCCCCAGTATGCCGGTCTGGAAGACTTGTACCGGCGTCATGCCCCGGGCGGCTTTGCCGTCCTGGGGTTCCCCTGCAATCAGTTCGGCGGTCAGGAACCGGGCAGCGAGGACGAAATCGACCGGTTCTGTCGCACGACCTACGACGTCACCTTTCCGATGTTTGCCAAGATCGACGTCAAGGGCCGCGACATCCACCCGCTCTATCGCCACCTCACGAATGCCGCGCCGGGCATCTTCGGCACGAAGTGGATCAAGTGGAACTTCACCAAGTTCCTCGTCGACCGGCAGGGAACGGTGTGCGCGCGCTACGCGCCGTCGGTGCGGCCGGAAATGCTCGACCGCGACATCGCGGCGGCGCTGCGGCGCTGAGGCCCGGCCGCGCATCGGCGACCTGCCGCGCCGCGCGATCCCCGCGCCCCTGCACCGATCAGCTGCCGTCGAAGTTGATCGATTGCGCGAGGTTCTGTCCGCCCGACTGGAGGTAGTTGACCTCGACCGGCGCACCGTCGGTGAACCAGGACGGCGGCGTCGACGTGGCGGTGCCGTCGTAGAACGTGGTCGTTCCGGTCAACGTCAGGGCAACGCCGTTGACCGTGAAGACCGATCCGCCGGCAACGTACCCATGGACCTCGCCCTTCGTATCGGACGAGGTCGGCGCGCTGCCGAGGAAGGTGATGCTGTAGACCGTCAACCCGTTCGCGGTGACCGTTCCCTCGACTTCGACCGCCTTGCCGTCGGCAAGGCTGCTTTCCGGGCCGTTGACGGTCTGGACGTTGGCGGTCAACGTCACCGTCGGATTGATCACGCCGCCGAACGTCCCCTGGAGCGTGAACGGGCTGGTATCGCCGACGAAGCCGCCGATGGTCCCGAGGTAGTCGACCACCGCCCCCACCGGAGGCACCGAGGAGCTGGCGACGCTCGTGGCGACCACGACGTTCCCCTGCCCCAGGCCGCCCGGATTGCCGGTGATTTCGACATAGACGCCGTTGCCGAGCGCTGCCGGCGTGCCCCCCGCGACCGTGGTCACGGCCGCGCCGCCGGCATCGACCGGCACCCCGCGCACGAGGAAGTTCGAGGGACTCACATACCCGGTGACCGTGCCCTTCAGGCTCACCTGGGCGGGCTGCGTGGCATAGGTGCGGATCGCGCTCGCGCTCAAGGTCCCGTTCGCGCCCTCCTGGCCGGTGACCACGATCGCATCGCCATCGTGAACCGCCGGGAAGCCCGCGGCAACGGCGTCGACCGCAACGCCATCGACCGTGAAGACGCCGCCGCCCGAACCGGAGACCAGGCCTTCCACCGCCACGGTCGTGGTGGTGCCGACGATGCCGTGAATCCGGACATTGGCGGCGGTGAGCGTCGTGCCGCTCGGCGCACTCGTGCTCAGGACGTTCACGACCTGGCCATTGGCGAGCGCAACGCCGGCCGGCTCCGTGGTGGTGGCCGAGGCCATCTGCACCGTCATGCCGCTTCCGGCGATCTGGAAGGACTCCCCGGCGGCGTTCGGCGTCAGGCCGGTGACGACGCCGGTGACGCGCGTCGCAGTGTCGGTCGAAGGCGACAACGCGATCCGCGTCGCCTGGATCGTGTTGCCGGTGCCGCCGGCATTGCCGTGGAAGAGTCCATGCACCTCGACCCGGGTGCCGCTGGTCAGGCTGGTGATGTCGGTCAAGCCGACATAGAACGTCACCGGTCCCGCCGTCGGGTCGATGTTGGTCACCACCGTCACGCCGTTGACGACGAAGCTGCCGGTCACGCCGTCCGCATGGATCGTCGGCGTTCCCTGGATGGTTCCGATCAGCGTCGGCTCGACGGTCATCGTCAGCGGATTGTCGGCGGCATCCGTTTCGATGTGGATGCGTTGCCCCAGGCCCACCACGGTCGCCGGCGTCGCCGTCGCATTGCCGTCCTGGTAATACTGCGGCGCCTGGCTGTCGTATTCGTGATCGTCGACCCCCACGCTGCCGAGTGCGACCACCGTTCCAATCGTCAGGCCCGTGCCTCCGGTGCCGACGCCGCCCAAGGCAAGCGCCGCAATGCCGCCGCCGCACGAACTCAGGGCGGCCGCCCCCAGCAGCGGGACGAGCACCGCCGTCAGCCAGGCTGCGTGCCGGCGTATCCAGTCGAAGATCGAGATGCGGGTTGCGGTGGTTGCGGTCATGGGGATCAGGGTGTTTGCCGTACGGGTTTCTACCAACGAAACCTGAACCGGAGGCGGACCTCGGGCATCGAATGCGTTACCGATTGTTGCCGTCCCGGAAGGAGGGAGACGATCCGGGATGCGGGAACGATTCGGCACTCCCTGCATCCGGACGGCGGGGGGGTTGCTGCGGTACAGTACTAGCGCGTCGTTACCGCATCTTTGCGGCAACCCCGGGCTGCGGAGACCCCGGGAATTCCCCACCCAGCGGGAGACCGAAGGTGACCGAGCCGAGCGCCGCCGCAACGCCCCCTGAAGCCCGCGAGGCGGCGGCCCGGCCGGAACCGCTTGCCGGCGGCACCCTGGTGCTGGGTACGCTGGCGCTCAGCCTGGCGACCTTCATGAACGTGCTCGACACGTCGATCGCCAACGTGTCGATCCCTTCGATCGCCGGCGATCTCGGCGTCGGCGCTTCCGAAGGAACCTGGGTGATCACCTCGTTCGGGGTCGCCAATGCAATCGCGGTGCCGTTGACTGGGTTCCTCGCGCAGCGCTTCGGCTCGGTGCGGGTGTTCCTGGGCAGCATCACGTTTTTCACGCTGTTCTCTTTCCTCTGCGGCCATGCGCCGAGCCTGCAGGTGCTGATCCTGTTCCGGGTGCTGCAAGGAGCCTCGGCCGGGCCGATGATTCCGCTGTCGCAGACGCTCCTGCTTGCCAGCTATCCGCGGGAACGGTCCGGCATGGCGCTCGCGATGTGGTCGATGACCACGCTGGTTGCGCCGATCACCGGTCCGCTGATGGGCGGGTGGATCACCGACAACATTTCCTGGCCGTGGATCTTCTACATCAACGTCCCGGTCGGGGTGACCTGCGCGCTGGTGACCCTGGCGATCTACCGCAACCGCGAGACCCCGATCCGCAAGCTGCCGATCGACCGGGTGGGGCTGGCACTGCTGGTGATCTGGGTCGGTTCGCTGCAGATCATGCTGGACAAGGGGCAGGAGCTCGACTGGTTCGGCTCCGACGTCATCATCACGCTGGCGGTCGCGGCCTTCGTCGGCTTCGTGCTGTTTCTGATCTGGGAGTTGTCGGAGACCCATCCGGTGGTCGACCTGAGTCTGTTCCGCCGGCGCAATTTCGCCATCGGCACGCTGATGATGGGCCTGTCGTATGCGATGTTCTTCGGCAGCCTGGTGCTGCTGCCGCTGTGGCTGCAGGAGTTCGTCGGCTATACGGCGACCCAGGCCGGTGAAGTCATGGCCTGGGTCGGCTTGTTCGCCCTGACCCTCTCGCCCCTGGTGGGCCGCTATCTCGATCGCATCGACACCCGGCTGCTGACCACCTGCTCCTTCGCGGTGTTCATGGTGGTGTTCTGGATGCGCTCGCACTTCACCAGCGACAGCGGCTATTGGGACTACGCCATGCCGACCGTGGTCCAGGGCATCGCCAGTTCGATGTTCTTCATCCCCCTCTTTTCGATCGTGCTCGGCGGATTACCGCAGCATCGCATCGCCGCCGCCACCGGCCTGTCCAATTTCGCCCGCATCACGGCGGGCTCGTTCGGGACCTCGATCTACACCACGTGGTGGGCCGACCGGGCGATCCAGCATCATGCGCGCCTGGTGGACCATCTCTGGTACGGCAATCCGATCGCCGACGCGGTGCTGCGGCAGGTGCAGGATCTGGGGGCGAGCCATGAGCAGGCGCTCGCCGTGCTGGATCGGATGGTCCGGCAGCAGGCCTACACGATCTCGGTCGACGACATGTTCTACGTCAGCGCCGCGCTGTTCGGCGTGCTGATCGCCCTCGTCTGGCTGGTACGGCCGACACGCGCCGCGGGCGCGACGGGCGCGGCCGCGGGGCATTGATCCGGCGGGAGGCGGATCCGGGCCACCCGGTCGAAGCCATCGCCGGGTGCCGCCGGCGGCTCACTCGGCGGCGCCGTGCACCCGCCGGCAGACTTCCTCCGGCTGCATGTCGTCGTAGATCTCGAAGGGCTGCCGGATCCAGGGCCGGTCCGGCAGCCGCATCACCGCGTACTCGGGAGCGACACGCGCGCCCTCCTTGACCCAGAGCACCGCCGTGCGGATTTCCGTGATCGCTGGATAGCGCTGACGCAGATGGACCCGGACGCGCTCGATGGTCGCGCCCGTGTCGGCAAGATCGTCGACGAGCAGCAGACGGCCATGCAGGTCGGCGCCTGTGGTGGTGATGTACCGGGCGATGTCGAGTTCGCCTTGCACCGTGCCGCCGGCGGCGCGATAGGAACTGGCCGCGAGGATCGCCAACGGCACGTCGAATATGCGCGACAGCACGTCGCCGGGGCGCAAGCCGCCGCGGGCGAGGCAAAGCAGGGAATCGAAGCGGTAGCCCGACTCGTGGATCTGGGCCGCGAGGCGCTCGACGAGGCGATGGTACGCGGGCCAGTCGACGGAAAGGACGGGTTCGGACATGGGGGCACCCTGATTAAACCTTCGCGAAATGGTTGAAAACCAGTTCGCGGACGACATTTCCCCTCTCCCCCGCACGCGCGGGGAGCGGGGTCACGGCATCGGCGTCAGGAACGGATGCCGCAGCACGATGGTCTGGTCGCGCTCCGGCCCCGTCGAGACGAGGTCGATCGGCGCACCGGCGACCTCGGACAGTCGACCGAGGAATTGCCGCGCGCCGAGCGGAAGGTCGTCCCAGTTGCGCACGCCGTAGGTCGATTCGCTCCATCCTGGAAATTCTTCATAGACCGGCTCGCAGCGCGCCACTTCGTCGGCCCCGAAGGGGACGAGTTCGGTCTGCTTGCCATCGACGCGATATCCGGTGCAGAGCTTCACGGTGGGCAGCCCGTCCAGCACGTCGAGCTTGGTGATGCAGAGGCCGGTCGTTCCATTCAGCTGCACGGAACGGCGCAGCGCGGCGCCGTCGAACCAGCCGCAACGACGCGGCCGGCCGGTGACCGAGCCGTATTCGCCGCCCTGGTCGCGCAGGCGGTCGCCGGTGGCATCCATCAATTCGGTGGGAAACGGCCCCGAACCGACACGGGTCGCATACGCCTTGGTGATGCCGAGCACGTACTGCAGACGTTGCGGCGCAACGCCCGCGCCGGTGCATGCGGCACCGGCCACCGTGTTGCTCGACGTGACGTACGGATAGGTGCCGTGATCGACGTCGAGCAGAGTTCCCTGCGCACCCTCGAACAGCAGGCGGTCGCCGCGGCCCATCGCCGCATGCAGGCGATGCGAGACGTCGGCAACCATGGGTTTGATCCGTTCCCCCAGTTGCAGGGTGGTGTCGATCACCTCGCCGGCATCGACGGCGGTCGCGCCCAGGTACTGCGTCAGCACGAAATTGTGATAGTCGAGCGCTTCGCGGACGAGTTCGCCGAACCGTGCCGCATCGAACAGATCCTGGGCGCGGATCGCGCGGCGCGCCACCTTGTCTTCATAGGCGGGGCCGATGCCGCGGCCGGTGGTGCCGATCTTGGCATTGCCCCGCTTGACCTCGCGGGCACGGTCGAGTTCGACGTGATACGGCAGGATCAGCGCGCAGCTTCCGCTGACGAGGAGGCGCGACGCGGCATCGACGCCGCTGGCATGGAGTTCGTCGATCTCGGCAAGCAGCGCCTGCGGCGACAGCACGACGCCGTTGCCGATGTAGCAGGCGACCGACGCGCGCAGGATGCCGGACGGGATCAGGCGCAGGATGGTCTTGCGCCCGTCGATGACCAGCGTGTGCCCGGCGTTGTGCCCGCCCTGGAACCGCACCACGCCATCGGCGTGCTCCGTCAGCCAGTCGACGATTTTTCCTTTGCCCTCGTCCCCCCACTGGGTGCCGACGACTACGACGTTACGTGCCAAGGTCGATCTCCGCGATTTCCCAAATTCCGTTCTTGCAAACCAGTTCCCGGTCCGCCACGAGGGCCGCGCCAACCTGTGCGTCGGCGCCGCGGACCACGATTTCCCCACGCGTGCGCAGGGCCTGGACCACTTCCTCCAAACGCGCGTCGGTGCCGCGCCACGGTGCCCGGATCGCGCGCTCCGCCGATCCCATGCCGCCGGCGAGCGACTGTGCCGCCTCGCGCAGATCGAGGATCGAAAAGCCCGTTGCCGGGCGTGCCCGGCCGAACGCCCGCCCGATGTCGTCGTAGCGGCCGCCGCGCAGCACCGGGCCGTTCAACCCCGGCGCATACGCCGCAAAGGTCGCCCCCGTGTGATAGCGGAACCCGTGCAGGTCGGCGAGGTCGACGCCGACGCGGTCGGTCGGACATGCGTCGGCGAGCCGGTCGAGATCGTCGAGCGCCGCGCGCAGCGGCGCCGAATCCGGCAACACCCGGCGCGCGCGGGCAACCGTGTCACGACCGCCATGGCATTCGAGCAGGGCATGCAGGCCGCGCTCCGCGCCCGGCGCCAGGCGGGCACCGAGGTGCCGGCACGCCGCAGCGAGCGCCAGTCCATCCTTCGCGCCGAGCGCGCAGAGCACGTCCTCGACGCCCTCTTCCCCGGGGCGCACGGCATCGAGCACGCCGTCGAGCAGCGCACGTACCACCCCGGTATGTCCGAGATCGATCTGCACACCCGCAAAGCCTAGCGTGCGGGCCGATGCGACGGCCAGTTCCAGCACCTCGATGTCGGCGTCGAGGCGGGCCTCGCCGTAGATCTCCGCGCCGACCTGCACCGGCTCGCGACTCGCCATCGGATGCGGCGGGCGCGCGCGCAGCGTCGAGCCGGCGTAGCACAGGCGGACCACGCCGTCGCGGTTGAGGATGTGCGAGTCGATGCGGGCAACCTGCGGGGTGGTGTCGGCACGCAGGCCGACCGTGCGCCCGCTCAGCTGGTCGACGGTCTTGATCGTCGCCAGGTCGAGGTCGCCGCCGCTGCCGGTCAGCAGCGACTCGATGTGCTCGAGCAGCGGCGGCATGACCAGCTCATAGCCGTACGAGCGATAGCAGTCGAGCAGCGCGCGGCGCAGGCGTTCGACGGTCCGCGCTTCTTCAGGAAGCGCGTCGGCGATGTTTTCCGGTAACAGCCAGGGATCCACGATGAAAAACGGACTGCTCAGTGCGCCGGCTTGGCATGGGCGGCGCCGGAATCCTTCATGTAGCGGAAGAACTCGGACGACGGATCGACGACCAGCATGTCGGAGCGGTTGCGGAAGCTTTGACGGTATGCGTCGAGGCTACGATAGAAATCGAAGAACTCGGGATCGGCGCTGAACGCCTGGGCGTAGATGGAAGACGCCTTTTCGTCGCCTTCGCCCTTGACGCGCTGGGCTTCGCGATAGGCGTCGGCAAGGAGCACCACGCGCTGGCGATCCGCATCCGCCTTGATCCGCTCGGCCTCGGCGGCGCCGATCGCGCGCTGCTCGTTGGCGACGCGCTTGCGCTCGGCGATCATCCGGGGATAGATCGATTCGGTCATGATCTCGGGCACGAAATCGACGTGCCGCAGCCGGACGTCGACGATCTTCACGCCGAGGTCGCTCACGCGGCGCTCGACCGCCGAGCGGATCTCGTCCATCGCGGCGGCCCGGTCGCGGGAGACGATCTCCTGCACCGTGCGCTTGTTCACCGCCTGGTTGAGCGCATCGCGCACCAGCATCGAAATCCGGTCCTCGGCGGCCCGCTCGCTACCCTGGAAACTGATCCAGTATTCGCGCGGGCTGGTGATCCGCCACTTGACGAAGAAATCGACCAGCAGGTTCTTTTTCTCCGAGGTCTGGACCCGGTCGGGCGCGAATTCATCGATGGTCAGGATGCGCCGGTCGACGAAGGCGACGTTCTCGAGCGGCGCCGGCATCTTGAAGTGCAGGCCCGGCTGTTCGATCACACGGGCGACCTGGCCGAGATTGAAGACGATCGCGGCCTGACGCTGGTCCACGATGAACATCGACATCCGCGCCAGCGCGGCGACGACGATCAAGGCAAGAACGGCGATGACGGGACGATTCATGGCACGTGCGCGCGATGGATTCAGCGCGACTCCCGATTGCGCGAATCGGTGTCGTCGCTACGGCTGTTGGATTGCGGCTGACCGGCCGCGGCGCCGCCGTCGCCCCCCTGGGTGTCGCCTGCGGCGGCGGTCCCCGACGGCGCGGACGGCTCTTCCCCGGACGACTGCCGCAGCAGGCGGTCGAGCGGCAGATACAGCAGCGGTGCGCTGTTGCGGGTGTCGATCAGCACCTTGCTCGTATTGGCGAAGATGTCCCGCATGGCATCGATGTACATCCGCTCCCGCGTCACGCGCGGCGCCTTGACGTACGCGGCCAGGATCTGCCGGAACCGGGCGGCGTCGCCTTCCGCGGTGTCGACCACCCGGACTTCATAGCCTTCGGCCTCCTGCACCAGGCGGGCAGCATCGCCGCGGGCACGCGGCACCACGCTGTTGGCATAGGCCTCACCCTCATTGATCTGGCGATCCTTGTCCTGCACCGCCTTGGACGCATCGTCGAACGCCGACTGCACCGGATCGGGCGGCTGCGCGTTCTGGATCGCGACGGCGGTCACCAGCAGCCCCGTCTGGTAGCGATCGAGCATGTCCTGCAGTTCCTTGCGCGCCTCGGCGGCAATTTCCTCGCGGGAACCGAACAGCACCGCATCCATCGTCCGGCGGCCGACGACTTCGCGCATCGCCGACTCCGCGGCCTGTTTCACCACCGCACTCGGATCGCCGTCGCGCGCATTCGGGGTGAAACGGCTGCCATAGACGTAATCGCGCGCGCCATCCGGCCCGCTCTTGACCCGGTACTGCACCTCGAACTGGAGATCGACGATGTTCTCGTCGTCGGTGAGCATGAGCGCTTCCTTGAGGCGATCCTCGTCGCCATGCATGCCAATGTCGACCTTGCGCTGGGCATAGACGTCGACCGTGTCGTTGGCCTGGATCGGCCAGGGCATGCGCCAGTGCAATCCCGGACCGACGGTCCCGACGAAGCGCCCGAAGGTGGAGACCACCGCCACCTGTCCGGCCTGGACCGTATAGATGCCCGTTCCCATCCAGATCAGGAACAGCGCCGCCGCGACGGCGCCGATGCCGAGCCACGCCTGACGCGGACTCGGGCCCTCTCCGCCGCCGGTGCCGGTGCCGCCGCCATTGCGATTCGCCCCCCCCGGGTTCCCGCTGAACAAGCCGGAAAGGCGGCGATTGAAGTCGCGCCACAGCTCGTCGAGATCGGGAGGGCCGTCGGGATTCTTGCCGGGATCGTTCCAGGACAGGAAGCGCCCCCGCTCCGCCGGACTCCGTGCACCGCACACGACGGACCACCCCCGATCCGGCAACGGACTAGGCGGCATCGGGGAATGCGTCGGGTGCGTCATGAAAGGAATATGGGGTCGTCTCGGCTGGATCGGAAATGCGAGCGGTCCGGACGGCTTCCTCCTCCATCCGCTCCGCGATCGCCTCGCGCAGAAGACCGAGGCCATCGCCGGTCCGCGCGCTCAGCCAAACCGCGCCGATCCTACCACAGGCATCGCGATCCACCCCGGCTGCGCGGTCGACGCGATCGATCTTGTTGTGCACGATCAGCCGCGGCACCGCGTCCGCGCCGATCTCCGCCAGCACCTCGTCGACGTTGCGCATCTGGTCGGCCCGCGCCGGGCCGGCCGCATCGACGACGTGGAGCAGCAGGTCGGCATGCACCGCCTCATCGAGCGTGGCGCGGAACGCGGCGACCAGGGTGTGCGGCAGTGCGCGCACGAAGCCCACCGTGTCCGAGAGCACGATCGATTTCCCCTCGGCGATATGGCAGCGGCGCGACGTGGTGTCGAGGGTTGCGAACAGCTGGTCGGCACAATAGGCGCGCGCCTGCGTGAGGGCGTTGAAAAGCGTCGACTTGCCGGCGTTGGTGTAGCCGACCAGCGACACGCGGAACACGCCGCCGCGTTCGCGCGCACGGCGCTGGGTGCCGCGCTGGCGCTCGAGCGTGCGCAGCTTGTCGCGCAACTGCTTCACACGCACGCCGATCATGCGGCGATCGAGTTCGATCTGCTTCTCGCCGGGCCCGCCGCGCAGGCCGATCCCGCCGCGTTGCCGCTCGAGGTGGGTCCAGCCGCGCACGAGGCGCGTCGACAGGTATTCGAGCTGCGCCAGTTCGACCTGCAGCTTCCCTTCGCGGCTTTGCGCACGCCGCGCGAAGATGTCGAGAATGAGGCCGGTACGATCGAGCACGGCGACGCCGAGTTCGCGTTCGAGGTTGCGCTGCTGCACCGGCGAGAGTTGCGCATCGATCAGCACCGCGTCGACCGGCCCGACCGCGGCGATTTCGTCGCGCAGGGCGTCGACCTTGCCCGAACCGAGGTAATACGCGGGATCCGGACGGTCGCGGCGCGCCCGCATGGTTCCCGCCACGGTCATGCCGCTGCTTTCGGTCAACAGGCCAAACTCTTCGAGCGCATCGTCATCGCACGCTGCGCCCTGCAAGGCCACCTGCACGAGAAACGCCCGGGGCATGGCCGGCCCCGCGCCGGAAGAGGAACCGGTACTCAGGCGTCGGACTCCGTATTGAGATTCACCGGGCGCGCCGGGACCACGGTGGACACCGCATGCTTGTAGACCATCTGCGTGACGGTATTGCGCAGCAGAACCACGTATTGATCGAAGGATTCGATCTGCCCCTGCAACTTGATTCCGTTGACGAGGTAAATCGACACCGGCACGTGTTCCTTGCGCAGCGCGTTCAGGAACGGGTCTTGTAGTAGTTGCCCTTTACTGCTCATGTTGACTCCCGTCGGGTGGAGATCTTCGATGACGGAGTGTACTCGCACCGAGGTGCGGACACTTGCAGCACCTTAAGGAATGTACTGGAAAACCGCATGTGGTGCCAGGATAGGCCGGCCGGCGGACCGATCGCTCGGCATGTTCCGCCGCACCGACATTGCTCCGATTGCACGCAGTGAGGTCCGCCGCCCTACTCGCTCCGTACATACGGGTTGCGATTCGAGCGGAACTCGATCCGCAACGGCGTGCCCTGCAGATCGAATTCCTTGCGAAACCAGCCCTCGAGGTAACGCCGGTAGCTTTCCTGCACCCGGGACAAGGCATTGCCGTGAATCAGGATCAACGGGGGATTGGTCCCCCCCTGATGCGCGTAGCGCATCTTCGGTCGCGAGTAGCCCGAACGAGCGGGCTCCTGCCGGGTCACGGCCGCCTGCAGCGCCCGCGTCAGCTTCGGCGTCGACAACTTGGCGAACGCGGCACGCTGGGCGCGGACCACCGATTTCATCAGCGCCCCCAGGCCCCGGCCCCGCAATGCCGAGATCTCATGCACCGACGCCCAATCGAGAAAATGGAGCTTGCGCGTCATTTCGCGATGGATGCGCTCCCGCTGATAGGCATCGAGATCGTCCCACTTGTTGATCGCGATCACCAGGGCGCGCCCGCGATCGAGGATGTACCCCGCGATATGCGCGTCCTGCTCGGCGATCTCGGACGCGGCATCGAGCACCAGCACCGCGACGTTGGCCTGGTCGATGGCCTGCAGGGTCTTCACGACCGAGAATTTCTCGATCGACTCGAAGACCTTGCCCTTGCGGCGCAGGCCCGCCGTGTCGATGAGCACGAACGGCTCACCGCCGTATTCGAATTCGACCTCGATCGCGTCGCGCGTCGTCCCCGGGGCATCGAACGCGATCATCCGCTGTTCGCCCAGAAGCGCGTTGATCAGCGTCGACTTGCCGACGTTGGGGCGGCCCACCACGGCGACGCGGGTGCGTCCGCCGGGGCCGTGCGATGCACCCGCTTCCGCCGCAGATGCAGTCGCATCGGGCTCGGCGCCTTCCTCCGCCTCGCCCGGACGGACAGCATCGCCCTCCCCGGCTTCGGGTTCGGCGGCGGCGCGCACATAGGGACCCAGCGCATCGTCGAGCAAGGCGGCGATGCCGTCGCCGTGCGCGGCCGAGATCCGGTACGGGTCGCCCAGCCCCAGTTCGAAGAATTCGGCAACCGCGGTTTCCGGCAACCCCTCCGCCTTGTTGACCGCAAGCAGGATGCGCCGCCCGCTCGTACGCAGGCGATCGGCGATGCGCCGGTCATGGGGGGTCAGGCCGCTGCGCGCATCGAGCACGAAGAGCAGGACGTCGCTTTCCGCGATCGCCTGCTCGGCCTGGCGGTTGACGGCGTCCTGGATGCCGCCCCGGTCCGAGGGATCGAACCCGCCGGTATCGATGACGATGCTCGGCACCGGTCCCACACGGCCCTCGCCGTACTGGCGGTCGCGCGTAAGCCCCGGCATGTCGGCGACCAGCGCCGCCCGCGAGCGGGTGAGGCGGTTGAAGAGGGTCGATTTGCCGACGTTGGGGCGGCCGACCAGGGTAACCACAGGTTTCATATCGTCGCGCCTCTCCCCCGCACCCCGCCCCCTCTCGTGCCGGGATCGGGAAGAAACTCAGCGAGGGTTCAAAAGGGAAAGTTTTCCGGCCACCGTCTGGATGATGATGCCGTCGTTCCAGATCTGCGGGGTGCTGGCGAGCGGCGAACCGGCATCGAAGCGCCCGACGATCCGGCCGTCATCGAGACGCAGGAAATGCACCTCGCCGGCAAAATCGCCGACCGCCGCCCAGTGCCCGACGATCGCCGGCGTCGTGAGTCCGCGATACGACAGCGTACCGTTATGCCAGATTCCTGCGCCGGCATCCCGGGAAAATGCGTCGACGTCGCCGTTCTCCCGCACGCCGATCACCATGTCCGCATCCATCGCGACCCCGGCGCCGGCATCGTAATTCCGCGCCCAGCGCAACTCGCCGGTATAGGTGTCGAAACAGCTGATCCGGCCCTGATACGACTCGGCGCAGGCATCGGCGCCGTCGACCCCCGGCATGCCCAATACGTCGTTCAGGCGCTCGACCTCCGTCACCCCTTTGGGCTCGGACACCGCGGCCTCCCAGCGCGGCGCGCCGTTGGCGAGCGCGACCGCGACCAGTTGCCCGCGCGGAAAACCGATGACCGCGAGGTCTCCCGACAACGCGATCTCCGATTCCCCCCGCAGCGACAGCGGCGGCGGCGTCTTGCGGAACGACCAGAGCCGGTTGCCGCTGTCCTCGTCATAGGCCGAGACGCGCTGATCGATGGTGCGAACGACGACCATCGAGTGCGCGACCAGGGGCGGTGTCACCGCGACGCTGGTCGCGTCGTCCGACTTCCACCGGAACTTCCCGGCCGCGTCGTAGAGGCGCAAGCCGCCGCGTTGCACGACCACCGCTTCGCTGATGCCGTCGCAGCCGACCCCGGCCGCGATGCCGCCCGGAACCCGCACGCGCCAGACCGTCTTGCCGGTCGTAGGGTCGACGCGCACCAGATCCCCGTCCGCCGAGGCGGCATAGACCGACTGCGCCAACACGCACGGACGTAGATAGGCGGCGCCGGCACTGCCGACGTCGACCGTCCAGGTCTGGTGAATCGCGATCGGATGGGCAATCGCGATGAGCTTCGCCGGCTTCGGGCCTTTGTCCGAGGAGCAGGCCGCCAGCGCCAGCGCGCCGAGCAGAAGACCGGCGAGGCGCGCCCCCCGCGCCACCGCGTCAACCGGCCGCCGGGATCGCATCGAGCTTCGCCTGAATCAGCGACCGCAACGGATTCTGCGACCCCGCTGCGAGCAGGGCCTCCTGATACGCGGTGCGCGCCGCCGTCGGCTTCCCTTGTGCAAACAGGATGTCGCCGCGACGGTCGGCATAGTCCGCCTCGAATCCCGGAGGCGGCGACTGCAGCAGCGCCAAGGCGGCATCGTAGGACTTCTGGTCGAGCAGTACGCCGGCCAGCCGCACGCGGGCCACCGCCGCCAGTTCCGGGAACTGCGATTTGCCCGCGACCCATTGCAGCTGCGCCTTGGCAGAGGTGAAGTCGCCGACGGTCAGATTGGCCTTCGCCTGCTGCAGCGCGGCCAGCGCCGCATAGATGCTGCCGCCCTGGCGCTGCACCAGCGACCCGGCGATGTCGCGGGCGCGGGTGGCGTCATCGCGCGCAACCGCCGCCTCGTACTGGTCGTAGAGCGCGCTGGCCGCCTCGGCACCATGCTGCGTGTACCAGCGCCAGCCCCAGTTGCCGGCGGCGATCAGCGCCGCCGCCAGCAGCACGCCAACCAGCCAGTTGCCGTACTTATCGAACCAGTCCTTGATCTCGTTGATGTTCTCGGTTTCTTCCAGCGTCAGCGCCATATCCGTCATTCCCTTCCCTGTCTTGCATCCCGCAGCGCCAGCGCCAATCGCGCCGGCAGATCGGCAACCGGCACCTGGGTCTGTTGCCCGAACGGCACCGCATCGGATGGCCCATCCCCAGGCGCGCGCAGCGCCTTGACCGAGGCCGCTCCCTGCGCCCACTCCTGCGCGCCGACGATCACCGCATACTCCGCCCCGCTGGCGTCGGCACGTTTCATCTGCGCCTTCAAGCCGGCCTCGCCCGGGTGGAGGATCGCCCGCAGGCCGGCATCGCGCAGCCGCTCGGCGAGCCGGACCGCGGCAACGAAGGTCGCCCCGCCCTGATGCGCGACGTAGACGTCGCACGCCACCTCGGCGTCGTCGGGTTCCGGCAGGAGTTCGAGCACGCGCTCGACGCCGATCGAGAATCCGCAGGCCGGCGTCGGCTTGCCGCCCAACAGCTCGAACAGGCCGTCATAGCGGCCGCCGCCGCAGATCGTGCCCTGCGCGCCCAGCCGGTCGGTGACCCACTCGAACACCGTGAGATTGTAATAGTCCATCCCGCGCACGAGGCGCGGATTGACCTCGAACGCCACGCCCTCCTCCCGCAGCAGCTGCTGCACGCGCTCGAAATGCCCCAGCGACTCGGTGCCGAGGTAGTCGAGCAGGCGCGGCGCGCCCTCGAGACAGTGCTGGGTGGCGGCGTGCTTCGAATCGAGCACGCGCAAGGGATTGGTCTCGACCCGGCGCTGGGCGTCGGGATCGAGTTCGTCCCGGTGCGCGAGCAGATAGGCGATCAGATCCTGGCGATGCCGCAGACGCTCGGGCGTCTGGCCCAGCGTGTTGATCTGCAGGCGCACCGGGCCGATCCCCAGCGCCGCCCACAGGCGACGCAGCAGCAGCATCTGTTCGACCTCGATCTCCGGTCCGGAGAACCCCAGGGCTTCGGCTCCGGCCTGGAAAAACTCGCGGTAGCGGCCGCGCTGCGGCCGTTCGTGCCGGTACATCGGGCCGTAATACCAGAGGCGCGCCGGGCCTTCATAGAGCAGGCTGTGTTCGATCGCGGCGCGGACCACACCGGCGGTGTTTTCCGGCCGCAGCGTCAGGGATTCGCCGTTGAGCGAATCGACGAAGGTGTACATCTCCTTCTCGACGATGTCGGTGACCTCGCCCAGGCCGCGACGGAACACCGCCGTCGGCTCGACCACCGGCGTGCGGATCTGCCGATAGCCGTAGCCCTGCAGGGCGGCGATGGCGGCGCGCTCGAACCGCTGCAGCTTCGCCGCCGCGGCGGGCAGCAGATCGTTCATGCCGCGGACGGCATGGATTTTCGGGTGCGACATGGACAAGTGTTATGCGTAGTGCGTACGGATGTATTCGTCGACCAATGCGTGGAACTGCTCCGCAATGTCGTCGCCCTTGAGCGTCATGGCGTGCTTGCCGTCGATATACACCGGCGCGACCGGCGACTCGCCGGTGCCGGGCAGGCTGATGCCGATGTCGGCGTGCCGGCTTTCCCCCGGACCGTTGACCACGCAGCCCATCACCGCGACGTTCATCCGCTCGACCCCCGGATATTGCGCACGCCACACCGGCATCTGTGCGCGCAGGTAATCCTGGATCTTCTCCGCCAGTTCCTGGAACACCGTGCTCGTCGTGCGGCCGCAGCCCGGACAGGCCGTGACCATCGGGGCGAAGGCGCGCAGGCCCAACGACTGCAGGATCTCCTGGGCGACGATCACTTCGCGCGTGCGCGATTCCCCGGGCTGCGGCGTGAGCGACACCCGGATGGTGTCGCCGATCCCCTCCAGCAGCAGCGGCGCCAGGGCTGCGGTCGATGCCACGATGCCCTTGCTGCCCAGCCCCGCCTCGGTCAGCCCGAGGTGCAGCGGATGATCGCAGCGGGACGCGAGCTCGCGATAGACCGCGATCAACTCCTGGACCACGCTCACCTTCGCCGAAAGGCAGATGCGATCCGGAGACAATCCCAGCGCCACCGCACGCTGCGCGCTCTCGACCGCCGAGCGCACCAGCGCCTCGCGCACGATGGTCCCGGTGTCGCGCGGCTGCTCCGCCGCCGCGTTCTCGTCCATCAGCCGGGCGAGCAGATCCTGGTCGAGGCTGCCCCAATTGACGCCGATCCGCACCGGCTTGTCATGGCGGCACGCCATTTCGATCAGGCTGGCGAAGTTGTCTTCGCGGCGGGCACCGGTGCCGACGTTACCGGGATTGATCCGGTACTTGGACAGCGCCTGGCCGCATTCCGGCACCTGCGCGAGCAGGCGATGGCCGTTGAAATGGAAATCGCCGATGAGCGGCACGGCGCAGCCTGCCGCATCGAGCCGCTCGCGGATCGCCGGCACCGCCCGCGCCGCCTCGACGGTATTGACGGTCACGCGCACCAGTTCGGACCCGGCATCGGCCAACTCGCGCACCTGGGCCACGGTCCCGGCGACGTCGGCGGTATCGGTATTGGTCATCGACTGCACGACGACCGGGGCAGCGCCGCCCACGACCACCCGGTGCGCACCCCAGCGCACCTCGACGGCACGCGTCGGACGGCGCGATGCCGGAACCTCGGGCGCAGGCGGGTTCTGTTCGGGAAGAATGGGAATCACGGACACGAGTTCACTCCAAAGTCAGACGGGCCACGTCGGTCTCACCGGCATGGGCCCGCAGATCCACCGCATGACCGCGGAATTCCGCCACCACCGCCGACGCCTTGCCGACGATGAGATGCAGCGGCGCGGTGCCGCTGACGGTCTGTACGCTGCCGCCGGGAACGATCTGCGACAACAAGGTCCGGCCGCTCGAATCGCTCACGTCGATCCACACGTTGGCCGTCGTCCGCAGGGTCAGCACGCCGGAATCCTGCCTCGCGGCCGCGGCGGCCGATGCCATCGCCGCGCCCGCCGCGCCGGCTGCCGCCGCGTTCGCGGAGGACGGCACGGCTGCGGGTGCCGATGCCGGGACCGGAGAAGCAAGCGGGGCCGCCGGGCGATCGACCCGCGCCGGCATCGGTTCGGCCGCAACCGGCGCGGCAGCGGTCGGGACGGGAGCCGGCGCCGTAGCCGCGGCCGGTGCGGGCGCTGCCGCGCCGACCGGCGACGGCGGCCGCGATGCCCCACCCGGAGGGTTCGCCCCGGAACGCGGCGAGACCCCGCCGGAAACCGACGGGGTCCCGGTCGCATGCCGGCCGTGGCCGCGCGGCAGGCGGCTCACGATGAAAACCGCAGCGAGCAGTACGACCAAGGCCACGATTGCGACGGCGACGCGCTTCGTCCCGGAGGCGCGTCGTCCCGCCGACGCCACTACGGCCCGCGTCACCCGCACGCGCTCGGGCTGCGTCGCGGCGGCCTCGGCGGCCGCAGCCGCGGCTGCGGCCTGAACCTTGCGGTCGAAATCGGCCAGCAACGGCGCGACGTCGATCCGCAGTTCCCGTCCGCAACCCCGCAGGTAGCCGCGGATGTAGATCGGCTCGGGCAGCGCCGCGAAATCTTCGCGCTCCAGGGCATCGAGCTGGCGGGGGTGCAGATGCAGGCGGGCCGCCAATTCGGTCGCCGCCATGCCCGCCTCATTCCGCGCGCGCCGCAGCGCCGCACCGAAGCCGAGCGGAGCCTCGGCGCCATCGGGCGCAGGCGCCTCCGCGGGCGCCACGTGCTCGCCCTGCGGCATTGCCGCCGCATCCTGGTCGCGGATTTCCGTGGTTTCGTCAGTCATCGAAACGCCCGTGGTGCAGCGCATCCGCCTGCGGCGAGTTCGGGAATTTGCCCAGCAACTCGTCCTCGTCGTGGTGCTCGGTCGTCGGATCGTGCTGCGCCCGCGCGAGGCGCGCACCCAGCCACAGCGTCTCGGGATTGGGAGGCACGGACCGGACCAGGAGGTCGTAGTAGAACTGAGCCCGCCCCAACCGTCCTTCCTTCAGATACATCTGCGAAAGCTGGTACTTGGCGACCGGGTCGGTCGCGTCATACCGCAACGCGCGCAGAAAATATTGCTCGGCGCGGGCGTTGTCGTGTACCTGCAGCAGGCAGATGCCGGCGTTCTGCAGCGCGCGCGCCGGCGTCTCATACAAGCGATTCGCGACCGCCTTGTCGAACCAGGCGATCGAGTCCTTGACGCGCCCCGTTCGACACAGGAACCAGCCGTAGTTGTTCTGGAGATCGGGGCTCTTGGGATCGAGTTCCAACGCGCGCTGGAACTCCTCGTCCGCGGTGTCGATCTGGCCCAGATTCATGAGGATCAGCCCATAGAGGCCGTGGGCGGCGGCGAGATCGGGGTCGACCGCGATTGCCCGGCGCACGTCGTGAAGAGCAACCGGAATCTGCCCGTCGCGGTAATAGCCGGTTGCCAGTTGCAGGCGCGCCAGGGCGCGCTGCTTGGCGTCGCCCTCGATCGCGCCGGGGACCGGCGCCTTGCTGATCTGCACACCGTCGGCAGTGGTGGTCACCGTCTCGCAGCCGCCGAGCGCCAGCGCCGCCGCGAATGCAAGCGCGCCCGCCAGGGCTGCGCGCGTGCGCAGACTTGCCCCGATCGCTCCCATCTTCATGCCGTGCCCTCCATCAAGACCGGCGTGCGGACCCGTGCCACGAGCCGGGTGCGATCGCGCACCTGCCCGGCCAACTGTCCGCAGGCGGCATCGATATCGTCGCCGCGCGTACGCCGCACCGTCGTCACGATCCCTCCCTCCTGCAGGATTTCCGCAAACGCCCGCACCCGCTGCGGGTCGGGACGCTGGAATGCGGACATCGCCGTGGGATTGAAGGGAATGAGATTGAACTTGCAGGGCAGACCGTCGACCCGCCGCAGCAGCTCGCGCGCCTGGTCTTCGGCGTCATTGACGCCCGCGAGCAGGATGTACTCGAACGTGATGAAGTCGCGCGGCGCATGCGCGAGGTACCGCCGGCATGCCGCCAGAAGTTCGGCGATCGGATATTTCCGGTTCAGGGGAACGAGTTCGTCGCGCAGCGCATCGTCGGGGGCGTGCAGCGAGACCGCCAGCGCGACCGGACAATCCTGCGCGAGGCGATCGATCATCGGCACCATGCCCGACGTCGACAGCGTGACGCGGCGACGCGACAGGCCGTAGGCATCGTCGTCGAGCATCAGGCGCAGCGCCGGCAGGACCGCGTCATAGTTCTGCAGCGGCTCGCCCATGCCCATCAGGACGACGTTGCTGATGACCCGGTCGCCGTCGCCCGGCGTTCCGGACTCCGCCGCCGGCCGCAGCATCCGTTCCGCCATCCACAACTGCCCGATGATCTCCGCCGTCGTGAGATTGCGCGAAAAGCCCTGGGCCCCGGTGGCGCAGAAGCGGCACCCGACCGCACAGCCGGCCTGGGTCGAAATGCAGAGCGTGGCGCGATCGGCCTCGGGGATGTAGACGGTCTCCACCGCCTCGCCGCCGCCGACGTCGAGCAGCCACTTGCGTGTGCCGTCGCCCGATGCGCCGTCCCGCAGAATGGGCGCGGATTCGATCACAGCCCGCGTCGCGAGCGTCTCCCGCAGGCTGCGCGCGACATCGGTCATCGCGGCAAAGTCGGCTGCGCCGCGCTTGTGGATCCAGCGCAGCAGCTGGCGCGCGCGGAACGGCTTCTCCCCCAGCGACTGCACCCACGCAGTCAGGCCGTCGCGATCGAAATCGAGGAGGTTGGCTGCGTGGTCCATGGGTCTCTCGATCGGGGGCCGGAATCCCCGCCGGCGACGGCGCGCCGGCAGGGAAACGCGATCAGCGTACGTGGATGTCCAGCGTGGAGAAGAAGAACGCCACCTCCACCGCCGCGGTCTCCGCACTGTCGGAACCATGCACGGCGTTGGCGTCGATGCTGTCGGCGAAGTCGGCGCGGATCGTACCCGGCGCGGCCTTCTTCGGATCGGTCGCACCCATCAGTTCGCGATTGCGCGCGATTGCGTTCTCACCGCGCAGCGCCTGCACGAACACCGGCCCCGAGATCATGAAGTCGACGAGGTCGCCGAAAAACGGACGCTCGCGGTGCACCGCATAGAAGGCCTCGGCCTGCCGGCGGGAGAGATGCATCATGCGCGCGGCGACGATCTCCAGGCCGGCACCCTCGAAGCGCGAGAGGATCTGGCCGATCGCGTTCTTGCGAACCGCGTCGGGTTTGAGAATGGAAAGGGTGGTTTCGATGGCCATTGCAAAAATCGTATGAAAAAAGAAACAGTTGGCGAACTTATTGAACCCGTGATGATATCACGCGGGGGGTTCCAGTACGGCGATTGATTCGACGTGGGAGGTGTGCGGAAACATGTTCACCACCCCCGCCGCGCGCACCGTCCATTTCGCCTCATGGACCAGCCAGGCGCAATCGCGCGCGAGCGTGGCGGGATTGCACGAAACGTACACCACCCGCCGCGGCGGCGCGGCGTCCAGGCCGAACGACTGCACCACCGCCAGCGCCCCTTCGCGCGGCGGGTCGACCAGGACGCGATCGATCCGGCCGCCGAGGCCGGCGCGCAGGCCCTCCCAATCGGCCGCGGTCCACTCGAACAGGTTGCGCGCCGCGAAGTCCACCCGGCCGGCGAATCCGGCCGCCGCCGCGGCGGCTTCCGCCCGGCGCAGCAGCGCGGCGCTACCTTCCAGGCCCCGCACACGCCCCGCCCGCGTCGCCAGCGGCAGGGTGAAATTCCCCAGGCCGCAGAAGAAATCCGCGATCACGTCCTGCGGGCCGGGATCGAGCAGCGCAAGCGCCCGTCGGACCAGGACCTCGTTGATCGCGTGGTTGACCTGCGTGAAATCGGTCGGCCGGAACGGAATCTCGACGCCGAACTCCGGCAGCCGCAAGGGTAGCGCGCCGTCGCCGCGTGCCGGCGGATCCATCGGTTCGGCCGTATCCGGGCCGGCCGGCTGCAGCCAGAAACCGACGCCCTGGCCACGCTCGAAGGCGCGCAGGCGGTCGCGATCGGCATCGGACAGCGGCGCGAGAATTCGCAGCACCAGCACCGTGATGGGCGGTCCGGAACCGGCCTGGGCGATCGCCACCTCGATCTGCGGCAGACGGTCGCGGATCGACAACCCGCTCACCAGTTCGCGCAGCGGATCGATGAGATGGGCCACCGGCTCGCCCAGCACCGGGCAGGCGTGCATGTCGGCGACATAGCTGCTGTTGCGCTCGCGGAATCCGACCAGCGCCCCGCCCTTGCCCGGCACGAAGCGCACCGACAGGCGGGCGCGGTGGCGATAGTTCCAGACCGGCCCGACCACCGGCCGCAGCACGGTCTCCGGACGCAGCCTGCCGATGTGCCACAGCGTTTCCTCGAGCACCCGCTGCTTGATCGAGACCTGCGCACGCGCGTCGAGGTGCTGCATCGAACAGCCGCCGCACTTGCCGGCATCGAGGCCGAAGTGCGGGCAGCGCGGCGTCACCCGCAACGGGCTGGCCGCGAGTACCGCCGTCACCCGGCCGGTGTCGAACCGCGCCTTGGCGCGCAGCCGCGCCCACTGCACGCGCTCGCCGGGCAAGGCGCCTTCGATGAACGCCACCTTGCCATCATCGAGGCGGGCGACGCCGCGCCCCTCCAGGTCGAGCGACTCGATGCGGGCGACCTCGCGCTCCGCCTCCTCCACATCACGCTTCATCGGTCTCCGGCATTCCAGGCTGCAAGATATTCCTGCCAGTGCGGCGCGCCGATGCCCTGCAGGCTCGCCCGCACGGTCTCGACCTCGCGCGCATACGCATCCTCGCCGAGCGCGCCGCGCATCCGCTGAAACCGGCAATGGAGCAGGTAGGTGTTGACGACGTCGGTTTCGCAGTACGCGCGAATGGAGTCGATCCCGCCATCGAGGAACGCCCCCCAGACCTTGTCGCCCGACATGCCGAGCTTGCCGGCAAACCCGCAGAGCCGCGACAGGTCGTCGAGCGGCGCATTGGCCCGTGCCTGGTACATCGCCAGCACGTCCATCAGATCGCAATGCCGCGCGTGATAGCGGTTGACGTAGTTGTTGTATCGGAAGTCGCGATCGTCGTCGCCGCTTTCCCAATAGCGCGCCGCGGCGACGCCATGCACCATCGCCCGATAGTGCAGCACCGGCAGATCGAAGCCGCCGCCGTTCCAGCTCACCAGCTGCGGCGTATAGCGGTCGATGAGCCGGAAGAAGTCGTGCACCAGCTTCGTCTCGTCGTCCTCGGGCGCGCCCAGGCAGCGCACGCGAAAGCCCGAATCGTCGCGGAACGCGCAGCCGATCGCGACGATCCGGTGCAGATGCAGCGGCAGGAAATCGCTGCCGGTGCGCTCGCGCCGTTCGGCGAAGGCCGCCGCCGCGGTCTCGGCGTCGGACAGCGGCGCCCACTCCGGCCGCAGGCGGCGCAGCCCGGCGACATCGGGAACGGTTTCGAGGTCGAAAACCAGGACCGGAGTCACGGTGCGGCGTTCATGGCGCCGAGGAAGGGCATCGGATCGAGCGGCACGCCGGCGCGCCGCACCTCGAAATGCAGCGTCGACGGCGCTCCGCCGCCGCCCACGATCGCGATCGGGTCGCCCTGCTGGACCGCCTGCCCCTCATGCACGAGGTTGGAGCGGTTGTGGGCGTACACCGACACGATCCCGCCGGGGTGGCGCACGATGACCAGACGGCCATAGCCTTGCATCGATCCTGCATAGAGCACCGTGCCCGCCGCCACCGCAACCACGTTTTCGCCGCCGGCCACGGCGATATCGATGCCTTTGGAGGTCTTGCCGTCGAACTTGCCGACGACGTCGCCGTGCACCGGCCAGATCCACGACCCCGCCGCCGGCAGGGCCCCCGGCGCCTTCTCCGACGGCACCGGCGCGACCGCGCCCGGGGTCACCGGGGCCGCCATCGCCATGCCGGGCGCTGCGGGCGCCGCGGACGGCGGCGGCGCCGACGTGCCGGGAGCGGCCGCACCGGTCACGGCGGCGGGCGCCATCGCCCCCTGCAAGGGCTGCGCCTGCACCGCACCCGGCGCGGCAAGAGGTTGCGCCTCCGGTTCCGCCTCGGGCTGCGCCGCCGGCGCCGATCCGCCCTGGGGGGCCGCCGCGGCGGCCCCCGGCGCCACCACGGTTTCCGCCGGCGCCGGACCGGCGTTGGCGGAAACCGAACGATCGATGATCGGCGGCGGCTGGTTGAGCGACACCTCGCTGCAGCCGCTCAGCAACGCCATCGAGACTGCCGCGCACACCATGCCATACGCCATCACTCTGCTGGACGGGTTCATATCCGCTCCTGTCACGCTGTCCACTCCACCATCACCCGACGACACCGCCCAACAGCGGAACGAAGCGCACCGGCTCGACCGCATGGACGACCCACTTCCCGCGCGCATCGCGCGCCACCACCGACAAGGTCTGCCGCTCGGCACCGACCGGGGCCACCACCACGCCGCCGGCGACGAGCTGCTCTCCCCACGCGACGGGAATCTCCTCTCCGGCCGCCGCCGCGATGATCGCGTCGAACGGCGCCTCCGCGGGCAACCCCGCGGCACCGTCGCCGAACACCAGGCGCAGGTTGGCCAGGCGCAGGGGCCGGAGGTTGTCGCGCGCCCGCTCATGCAGCGCGCGCACGCGCTCGATCGAATACACCGATCCGAACAACTGGGCGAACACCGCCGCGGCATATCCGCAGCCGGTGCCGATTTCGAGCACGCGCGCCGCGCGCGCGTCGGCGATCGCACCCAGCGCCAGTTCCGCGCTGCGCGCCACGATATAGGGCTGCGAGATCGTCTGTCCATGGCCGATCGGCAGCGAGCAGTCGTCGTACGCACGGCTCGCGAGCGCCGCATCGACGAAGGTGTGGCGGGGCACGGCCGTCAGCGCCGACAGCACGCGGGGATTCCGCACCCCCAGGGCACGGACGCGCTCGACCATGCGGCCGCGCACCCGTTCCGAATTGAGGCCCAGATTGCCGGCCGGCGCGGCACCGGCCGTCGGACCGGCTGCGGGCCTGCCGTGGCGCAGCTTCACGGGGCGAGCCACCGTGCAACGGCATCCATCTGCTGCACATGGGTGAGATCGATCTGCAGCGGCGTCACCGACACGCAACCTTCCGCGATCGCATGGAAATCGGTGCCCGGACCGGCGTCGCGGGCCTCGCCCGCCGCGCCCACCCAGTAAATCGTCTCGCCGCGCGGGCTCGTCTGGCGGATCACCGGTTCGGCCTTGTGGCGCTTGCCCAGGCGGGTGCAGCGGATCGGCCCCATCTGCTCCGCCGCGATGTTGGGAATGTTGACGTTGAGCAGGAACGGCCCTTCCAGCGGGCGGTCCAGGAAGCGCTCGACGACCCGGGCGGCCACCTGACCGGCGGCCTCCCAGTTCGTGCGCCCCTTTTCCGCCCGGGAAAAGGCGATGGACGGAATCCCGAACAGGTAGCCCTCCATCGCCGCCGCCACGGTGCCGGAGTAAACCGTGTCGTCGCCCATGTTCTGGCCGTCGTTGATGCCCGACAGCACGAGATCCGGAACCCGGTCGAGCAGCCCCGTCAGCGCGATATGGACGCAGTCGGTGGGCGTACCGTTGACGAACCGGAAGCCGTTCTCGGCGCTGCGCACGCTGAGCGGCCGGCTCAAGGTGAGGGAGTTGCTCGCTCCGCTGCAGTTCTGTTCCGGGGCAACCACGGTGATGTCGCCGAAGCGGCGGACGGCTTCGACCAGCGCCGCAAGACCGGGCGCAAGGTATCCGTCATCGTTCGAGATCAAAATGTGCATGGGGCGGAATCTTACCGGCTGCGCCCCCCCTTACGCCAAACCCGGAGCAAAAACGACATGGACGATGCAATCCTGGTACATACCACCACCGCGACCGCGGAAAATGCGCGCGCGATCGCGCGGGCGCTGGTGGCGGAGCATCTGGCGGCCTGCGTCCAGATCCACCCCGTCGAAAGCTTCTACCGCTGGGAAGGCGCGGTGCAGACCGACGCCGAGTTCGCGCTGCAATGCAAGACCTTGCGATCGCGGTACGATGCCGTCGCCGCCTGCATCCGACGGCACCACGCCTATGAACTGCCGGAGATCGTCGTCACGGCGATCGCCGGCGGGTCGAAGGAATACCTGGCGTGGATCGGGGAGTCCGTCTCGTCGACGGCGGCACCGTCATCTTGAGGAGGATCCAGTCGTGTCAGCAAACCACACCCCCCTGCGCGCATCGCCATCGTGACCGGCGCCACGTCGGGCATCGGCGAAGCCACCGCCCGCGCCTTCGTCGGCGCCGGCTACGCCGTGATCGGCAATGGACGCACGGCGACCAAATTGCGCGCGATCGAGCGCGAACTCGGCGACGCGTTCCACGGCGTCGAGGGAGATGCCGCGGATGCCGCGGTGATCGAGCGCCTGTTCACCGCCGCGCGCGACCGCTACGGCCGCGAGGCCGACATCGTCGTCGCCAATGCCGGCCGCGGCCTGGGCGGATCCGTACGCAACGCCGACCTGTCGCGATTCGAGGAGATCCTGCGGCTCAACGTCCAGGGCGTCCTGGCGCTGATGCAGCAGGCGGCGCAGCGCATGGTCGCGGCGCAGGAACGGGGATATCCCACGACCGCGGCCGACATCGTCGTCCTGGGCTCGGTGGTCGGCCGCAACGTTTCGCCCTTCAGCGCGGTGTACGGCTCCACCAAGTTCGCCGTCCATTCGCTCGCCGAAGGCCTGCGCCGGGAGATCGGCCCGAAGGGCGTGCGCGTGACCCTGGTCGAACCCGGCATCGTCGTCAGCGGATTCCAGGACGGCGCCGGATACGATGACGCCCAGGTGCAGCACTTCCACGAGCATTTCGGCCCCTTGCTGCAGCCCGACGACATCGCACGCGCCATCCATTTCGTCGTGAGCCAACCGCCGCACATCCATGTCAGCGACATCCTGGTTCGCCCGACTCGCCAAGACTATCCGTAATGCGTTCGGGGTGTGGCGCGACCTGGCCTCGGTCAGCGTGCCCACCCTGCTCGTCATCGCGCTGGCCTTCGGCGCCGCGATTCATTTCATCCAGCCGGCGCCGCCGGATACCGTCGTCATGTCGACCGGACCCGACGGCAGCCTGTTCGAGCGGTATGCCGAAGGCTATCGCCAGGTCTTCGCCCGCAACGGCATCACCCTGCGCCTGATCCCGTCGCGCGGCTCGGTGGAGAATCTCGCGCGGCTGGCGGATCCGCACCAACACATCGACGTCGCCTTCGTCCAGAGCGGGCTGCGGCGCATGCCGGCCGACGCGCACCTCGTTTCGCTGGGCAGCACGTCCTACGAGCCGCTCTTCATCCTGTATCGCGCACCGCGGGCGCTGCACCGCCTTGCCGATTTCGCCGGCAGGCGCCTCGCCATCGGGCACCCGGGCAGCGGCACCGAAGCGCTCGCGCTGACCCTGCTCGAAGCCAACGGCATCCGCCGCGGCGGCCCCACCCGGCTGCTGCCGCTCGCCGGCGACGAGGCCATGCGCGCCGTGCTTGCCCATCGGGTCGACGCCGTGTTCCTGTCCGGCGACTCGGCCAAGGCCGGCGAAATCCGGCGCCTGCTGTACACGCCGGGCTTCCGCATTTTCGGATTCGATCAGATCGGCGCGTACCTGCACCGATTCCGCTACCTCAATCGCGTCGACCTGCCGATGGGCCTCTTCGATCTTGGCCGCAACCTTCCCGACCGGCGCACGCCGCTGGTCGCGCCATCGGTGGAGATCGTCGCGCGCGCCGGCCTGCACCCGGCGCTCGTCGACCTGATGATCGAGGCCGCGCAGGAAGTGCATTCGCACGCCACCCTGCTGCAGGCGGCGGGCACCTTCCCCTCGCCCGAGGAACGCGACTTTCCGATGAGTGCGGAAGCCCTGCGCTATTACAAGTCCGGCAAGGGCCTGGCCTACCGCTACCTGCCGTTCTGGCTGGCCAGCCTCGTCAATCGCACGATGGTCCTGCTGCTGCCGGTCGTGATCCTGCTGCTCCCCGCGATGCGGGCGCTGCCCGGGATGTATGCATGGCGGGTGCGCCGCCGCATCTACCGGCACTATGGAACCCTGGTGGCACTCGAACGCGAGTCCACGGACGTCCGGCCCGGAACCGCCGCCGCGGCCGCTTTGCTCGATCGGCTGAACCGGATCGAGCGCGAGGTCATCGACATGAAACTGCCCAATCCGTTCGCCGACGAGGCGTACGGATTGCGGCAGCACGTCCACTTCGTGCGCGCACGGCTGTCCGGGGACCTTTCCGGCGGGAAGATGACCCCGCCGGCCGGTCCCGCGCGCCGCCCGCCCCGCTCACTCTGACCCGCTTCCCTCCGGGAATTGCGAACCGCCATCGGCCGGCGAGGATGGGGCCTCCTGGGCGCCGACGCTCAGCAATTCGTCGAGGAACACCTGGCCGACGGCCAGGATCACCGGGCCGACGAACAGGCCGATGATCCCGAAGGCCATCGCCCCGCCGAGTACGCCGATCAAGGTCACCACCACCGGCTGGCGATTGCCCTTGCTGATGAGATAGGGCTTGATGACACTGTCCGCACCGGCAACCACCACCAGCCCCCAGGCCGCGAGGAAGATCGCATAACCGACGGCGTGGTGCAGGAACAGCCAGACGCCGGCGGGAATCCACACCAGGGGCGGGCCGATCGGAATGACCGAGAGAAAAAAGGTGAGGAAGCCGAGCAGGCTGGCCCCGGGCACGCCGGCGATCTCCAGCCCGATGAACATCAGCACGCCCTGCGCGAACGCCGTGGCGAGCAACGCGCGCACCACGCCGGCCGTCATCGTCCGCGCCGCCGCCAGCACCGTCAGGCCGGTCTCGCCGAACAGCGTGCCGAAGAGGCGCTGCAGGAAGGCGGAAATCCGCTCGCCGTCGAGATACAGGAAAAACGCCAAGACCAGGCTGAACAGCACGACCCACAGGCCACGGGTGAGCGCGCCGGCCGCGGAGCCGATCCAGGCCCGCGCCGGCAGCGATTCGACCGCGCGCTGCAGCTGGCTGACGGCGCCCTGGTCGCCCGCGATCACGCTGTCGAGAAAACGATAGATCGGGGGGCCGACCCACGGCACGGAACGGACGAAATCGGCGACCTCCACGGCAAGCCGATGCAACGATTCGAGCTGCGGGTGGATCTGGTCGATCAGCGAGGAGAGATTGCTCGCCACGAACATCATCGGAATCGCCATCACCGCCAGCAGCAGGGCAACCATCAGCGCCGCCGCGCCCGCCTTGCCGATCCGGTTCCGCAGTACGGCGAAGATCTCCCAGGTCGAAAACGTGATGATCGCCGCCCAGGTCAGGGACAGCAGGAACGGCTCGGCGACGCGAAAGGCGGCGTAGCCGAGGGCGCCGACGGCGCCGATGGCGATCAACTGCCGGATCGGGATCTGGGTCACGGGCAACCCGCAGCGGACGCCGCGGCCGCAACGACGGCGTATCCCGACCCCGCGATCACGGGTTCCCCATCGCACTGCCGGCGGCGGGGCGGCGCGCCGCTTCCCACTGCACCGCGACATCGACCTTCTTCCGGGCCAGGGCCTCGATCCCGGCCGCATCCTTGGCCTGCCGCGCGCTTCCCGCCGGCGCGATGTCGTAGTCGGTGATCAGCTTCCGGGCCTGTGCCTCCCGCTTCTTCTTGACCGCGAGGTGGTGGCCGACGACACACCCGCCGATCGCGCCGATCACGCCGTGATGCCCGGCCACGTGCCCGGCCACGGCGCCTGCCGCAGCGCCCGAGAGGCAGCCGATCGCCTGCGCGCGCGGCGGCACCACTGCCAGCGACACGGCGACAGCGCCCGCCATCGCCACCATCAAGACCGATTCCCGATTCGATCGCACTCCATTCGATTGCCCCACGACAGCCTCCGCACCCTTGTCCACGAAATCAGCCGGAGATGATAACGCCCGGGCCGCGCGCCGCCGAACGACGGCGCACCGCGGACCGTCATTGCGCCCGGATGTCGATGGCGCTGGGAATCGCCGCCGTGCCGGTGACCGAGATCGCCTTCGGCTCATCGATGTAGACGCGGCGATCCGCCACCCCGGCACGCACCAGCACGGCCTTGACGGCCTCCGCGCGATGCACGGCAAGTTCGCGCAGCGCGCGCCGGCCGGTTACGACGTGGAAACGCCGTTCCGCCGCGTCGGCCGCGGTGTCGTAGGCCGGATGCACGAACACGTTGAGATGCGGATGCGCGCGCAGCACGGTGCCGATCGCGTCGAGCTTCCGGCGTTCCGTCGCCGACAGCGCCGCGCTGCCGGGGGCGAAATCGATGTGGTGCAGCACGGTTTCCGGCATATCGCCCAGCAGGTCGGCGATCCAGTGAAACGGCGCCTCGATCGCCGAACGCAGGCTGTCGCGGATTGCCGCATAGACGACCTTGCGAATCACGAAGTTCGGATCGTTCAGATTGCCCCGCACCGGGACGTCGAGCCGGATCCGACCGCGATCGTTCTGCAGCACATCGATGATCGCCTGCAGCGGCAGGTCCGGTGCATCGGCACCGCGCACCTGCCGCCCCAGCACCAGCTGGTTGATCTGCATCCGGTTCCGGCCGTCGATGCGGCCGTCGGCCACCGAGTAGTGCAGACGCAGATCGAGCATGCCCTGGTCAACGCGATATCCGGCGATTTCCATCGCGAACGGATTGAGGGTCGGCATCTCGATGTCGCGGAAATGCACCGCGACGTCGGCCCGCAAGGGCTTGGCCATCGGTGCGATGCGGCCGGTCACGGCGACGTGGCCGTTGCGGTTGACGAATCCGTGCAGATCGATCCGTGACCAGGCCTGCGGCGTATCGCTGGCGAACGGACCGATGACGCCCGCCAGCCTGCGGATGCGGGCGTGAAACGGCGACGTCAGCGTGGCATCGGTGAAGTCGACGGCGTCATCCGCGAATATCAGGCGGTCGACCCGGATCACCGGCGACGGCGCACCCGCCGGGGCCGCCGCAGCGGAACCCGCCGCGCCGCGAACCGGCAACCCGGCCGCCCGCGAAACGACCGCAGGATGCCGGGCTTGCAGCAGCGCCTCCCAATTGAGCCGGTGATCCGGTTCGATGACGATGCGCGCACGGATCCCCTCCGCCAGGACCGCAGGCACCTGCACGCCGCGCGGCCAGTCGAGGACGATGCGCGGCACGCGCACATCGCGCCACGACAGCATCGGCTGGCCGTCGCGCCGGTCGACGACGCGCAGCCGGTCGGCGGCGGCACGGCCGGCAAACCGCACCTGCATCGGTCCCCGTTTCGGTAGCCGCACCCGCAACGCCCCTTGCGCCGAGACCATGCCGCCGGCGATCTCCACCGCCCCCGGCTGCGGCAACCAAGGCTGCAAGGCGCGCAGATCCAGCTCTTGCACGGCGATCGCGCCATCGGTGGCGAAGGGCTGGTACTGCAAGCCGCCGCGCCACGACCAGCGTCCCAGGCGACCGGCGCGCGCCGAGAACGCACGCACGGCGATGCGATGGCTGCGCAGGTCGACGCGCAGGTCTCGCGCGGCTGCCGCGGACAGCGTTCCGCGCACGCGGCCCCGGCGCCAGGAAAAGCCTGCCAGATCGACGCCGCCCACAGCGATCCGTTGCGCCGTCAGATCGGCGGTGCCTGCGGTCAGGGCGACCCGGCGTCCGGTTACGCGCAACGGGCCGGCGCCCTTCGGCGCCGTCCGGATGAGCGCCAGCGCATCCGCCGCCAGCGTCGCGCCCGACACCCGCCGCGCGCCCCAGTCGACGCCTTCCGCGCCCATGCGGATGCGACGCCCGGTCGCGCGCAGCGCGCCGTGGTTCCGTCGCGCGGGAACGCCAACCGTGGGAGCGTCGAACGCCACGGCGACGCCGGACGCCTGCCGCGCCCGCCAGTCGACGCCGCGCACCATCAGCCGGAGGTCGCGTCCGGCGGCATGCAGCGATCCCCGTTGCCGCGTTGCCGCGACGGTCACCGTCGGAGTGCCCAGGTCCACCACGAGGTCCGATGCGTCGCGGGCGGCCCAGTCGACAGCGCCCACCCCCACCTGCAGGGTTCGTGCGGCCGCATGCACCGCTCCCCACTTCCGGGTCGCCGCGACGGCCACCGCGGGAGCACCCAGATCCACCGCGAGGCCGGATGCGGCATGCGCCCCCCAGTCGACGCCGCCGGCCGTTACCCGCAGGTCCCGTGCGGCCGCGTGCACCGCTTCCCGGTGGCGGGACGCCGCGACGGCCACCGTCGGCGCAGCCCAATCCACCGCGAAGCCGGACGCGTCGTGCTTGCCCCAGTCGATGCCGCGTGCCGTGACCGCGATGCGCTGCCCGCCTGCCCGCATCGACCCGGCCCGCGGGGTCGCTGCGACGGCGACCGCCGGGGCATCGATGGTCACGGTGATCGCCGATGCCTGGCGCGCCGCGAGATCGACCGCGGCGGCCGCGTGGAGGTGCTGCCACCCCAGATGCAGGGCGTCGCCGCGTGCCAGCGCGGCATTGCGCACGTCGACCCCCAGGTCCCGCAGCGAAATCCGCATGGCACCGCCCTCGGAACGCCACTGCGCCGCCAGCGCGGCGTCGAGGTCTCCCCCGGTCGCCGTCCAGTCCGCGAGCTTGTCGCGCAGGCGTTGCGCCACCCACGGCAGGGAGAGGGCCTCGAGCTGCAGCCGGGCATCCCCGGTGGCATCGGCGATGTCCAGGTGGCCGTCGACATGCAGCGCCCCGGCCGGCGCGCCGGGCGAACCGAGGGTCAACGTCCCCGCGAACTGCCCCGCCTGCGCGCGCCATGTACCGAGATCCTGGGCATGCACATCGGGCACCGCGAACTCGATCGGCTCGGCGAGACCGGCCGCGACATCGGCCACGCGCACCCGCGCCGACGACAGCAGGAAGCGCCCGATCCGCCACGGCGTCGGCGATGACGAGGCCGGCGCGGGCGCGCCGCGCCGGGGCAGAATGCGCTCGAATGCGAACCGGCCGCCGGCATCGGCCTGCAAGTCCACCTGCAGGCCGCGCACGGCCACGGTATCGATCCACACCGCGCGCCGCAGCACCGAATGAGGATCGATCTGCACGTCCGCCGCCGCGAGCGTGAGCGTATCGGCCGCACGCGGCGGCTGCGCGATCCGCAGCGACAGGTCCCGGACCCACAGCCGCCAGGTCCACGGGTCGATGGAGAACGTCCCCAGCGACACGGTGACCCCGGGCGTCTCCGCCTGCCAGCGGGCGATCTCGCGCCGGACGAGCCACGGCACGACCGCGGCGACCCCGAACCAGTACAGTGCGAGCAGGGCCGACAACGCGCCGACGATCCCGGTGAGGGCTTTCTGTAAGGGTGATCGCTTCACGGAAAATCCGGTCGACTGGGGTCCGATGGGGGTTGGTGTGGTCCCGGCAATCCTACCGCTTTGCACATGAACCGACTTCGAGCCGATCTCCTTCTTCTCCTCGCATCCGTGATCTGGGGCACGACCTTCGTCGCACAGAAGATCGCCAACGACCATGTCGGGCCGATCGCCTTCGTCGCCGCCCGCTTCGCCATCGCCACCGCGTTCCTGGCCCCCGCGGCGATCTGGGAGACGCGCCGCCACCGGCGCAGCGGCAATGCGCTCCCGCGCTCCGATCTGCTCCGCGGTCTCGGGATTTCCCTGTGCCTCGGTACGGCCGCCTGCGCACAGCAGATCGGCCTGGTCACGACCACCGCGACGCATGCCGGCTTCCTCACCGCCGCATACATCGCATTCGTCCCCTTCCTGGCCTGGGCGGTCGCGCGGGCACGGCCGCGGGCGCCGGTGCTGCTCGCCTGTGCGGTCGCACTCTATGGCGCATGGCTGCTCGCCGGCTCCGGAACCGGACTGACCGCGGCCGGATGGAACCGCGGCGACGCGATCATCCTGGGCAGCGACCTCGTCTGGGCCCTGCACGTCACGCTGGTCGGCCACTGGCGCGGCATTGCCGCGCGCCCGTTCCTGCTGTCCTGGATGCAATGCGCCGCCGCGGCGGCCGCGACGATCCCGGCGGCGTGGATCGCGCAGCCGGCATCCTGGGATGCCCTGCGCCCGATCCTGCCCGAGATCGCCTATGCGGGCATTCTGTCGAGCGGCGTCGCGTTCACCCTGCAGATCGTGTCCCAGCGCCATACGCCGGCGGCGGAGGCCGCGCTGGTGATGTCGCTCGAAAGCGTATTCGCGGCGGCCGCCGGCGCGGTGATGCTGGGCGATACGCTGACGCGCGCCGCATCGTTCGGCGCGCTGCTGATCCTGGTCGGCGCGGTGCTGGTCGAAATCGGGCCGCTGCTCCGACTGCGGGCGACGCGCTGACCGGGCCGGCGTGGAAGGTCGCGAGCCCCCGCGGGCTCGGAGCGTGCGCGGTAGAAGGATTTCGGAGGGCACGATGCCCTGCTAGTCCCCCTCTCCCGCGTGCGGGAGAGGGCGGAGGTGAGGGTGGCGGCACGTGGAGCGTGCTGGCAGGCGGGAACGGGCGGTGTGCGGGCGACATATCCGGACCCGCGGTTGTTCATGCGGTTGCCAGTTTCGCCATCCGGCGCAGGGAATGGGCGTGCAATTGCGGCGATGACGCCGACACCACGCAGGCGAGCGGCGGCTGCACTCCGCCACGTAATGCATGGCCCGCAGCCAGCATCTCGACCACCGCCTCGATTGCGTTGCCACGGCCCGATCGGGGCGCCTTCCCTCTTGCAATGCCACGGCGTTTGCCGAGATCCGGGTGCCCTGCACCGGTTCCGGCCCCATTGAGGGGCGCGGTGCGCAGCGCAGGCGCCGGGGCGGCGCGCGACCGCGCGCCTCCTCTTCTGACTCACGGCCCCTGTCCGAGCGTAGCGTCCCGGAGGGACGCAGAGCGAGTTGGCCGTGCGCCCCGGCGCCGAGCAGCACAACGGAGTCGGCCCGCAGGGCCGACCGCGGCCCGGGGCCGGAACCGGTGCAGGGCGCCCGGATCTCGTTCATGACCCCGTGCGCGACAGTCTTCTCCCGTCCACTGCGCATGGATGACACGCCCCAAGAGAACGCCAAGAACTGACGTTCCTTCGCCGCATCGATTGACACACGCTGCGCCACAGATCCTGCAGAAAATGATCCGCACCAATCCGTAGTTCCGTTCCAAACAGAACGAAGCACCACACTAGCGCGGTTCGTACGGTAGGTAGCTGGGCATCCACCATGAACGCCGATACCTCGTTGCGCGTCTACCGTCCCACCTCAATCACCCTCACCCCCACCCTCTCCCGCGCGCGGGAGAGGGGGTACATGCTTGAGCGCTCAAGTATTGCCAGTCCCCCGCCGCCCTCTCCGGCGCGCGGGAGAGGGGGTACCCCTTCTACCGCGCACGCTCCTAGCCGGCGGCCGCGGACTTTCTGCGGCGCGCCCGCGATGCCTCGCGCAGCGCCTGCAGTTCCTCGCGCTCGGCAACGAAGCGCTCGACGGCCTCGAGCCCGGCGGCATCGAGGTCGGCGATCCGCTTCACGAGCCCGACGACGCGCGGTGCCAGCGGCTTGGGTTCACTGCGCGCGCGCCGGCGTCCCGCACCCGGCGACGACAGCAGATACCGCATCCGATCCTGCTCGTGCTCGCGCGTCGCGCGGGCGACGTTGTCGAGCTGGGTCCGCTCGGATTCCGTCAGACACCAATGTTCGGGACCGACGACGTCGGAAAAATATTCGAACATGCGCAGCAGCTTGGTCTTGGAAACGGTGCCCCGCTCTTCCCAGTCGTAGAGCGACGGCGGCTTCATGTCGAAGTGCGCGGCGATCTGCGCGCGGGAGCGCGCAGCCCCGCTGTCGAGCTTGCGGCGGATCGCCTCTGCGATCGCCGCGCCCAAATCCGGTCCGGTAAGCATTGCCTACTGTCCAACGCGGCGCATCCGGTAGGCAATTCCTGCCGACGATGAATAGGCAACACCTACCGGCAGGTGGCCGGATACCGGGATGCCGGCGATGCCCCCAGAAACCGGGTCTTTGCGATCCACTCGGCCCACTCGCCCGCGGCCGTCGAGTCGTAGGTGATGCCGCTGCCGATTCCGCACTCCGCGTGCCCGGCCGGCGCATCGACGGCGACCGTGCGGATCGCGACGTTGAAGGTCGCATGCCCGCCCGGACGCAGGAGGCCGACCGCGCCGCAGTAGACGCCGCGCGGCCCGGGCTCGAGCGCCGCGATCGTCCGCATCGCCGCAACCTTCGGCGCGCCGGTGACCGATCCGCACGGAAACAGCGCGCCGAAGACCTCCGGCAGCCCGACCTCGGCACCGGTGCGGCAGCGCACCGTCGAGGTCATCTGCCAGACCGTCGGCAGCGCCGCGACGTCGAACAGGCTGGCCACCCGCACCGAGCCGGTACGCGCGATGCGACCGAGGTCGCTGCGCAGCAGATCGACGATCATCAGGTTCTCGGCACGCTCCTTGGCGCTCTCGCGCAGGTACCGCGCGAAGCCTGCATCGCGCTCCGGATCGGCATCCCGCGGCGCGGTTCCCTTCATGGGACGGGTGGTCAGGATGCCACCCTCGTTCCAGTCGAAGAACAGTTCGGGGGAGACGGAGGCGATCCGGTGGCTGCCGAGATCGAGGTATGCGCAATAGCCGTCGGGCTGCGATGCCCGCAAGGCGTCGAACCATGCCGACGCGTCGCCTTCCCACGCCGCATGCAGACGGGTGGTGAGGTTCACCTGATAGACGCCGCCGGCGGCGATTTGGGCGCGGATTGCGGCGATCGCCGCGTCGGCGTCGCGGCGCGAGGTCGCGATGCGCCAGCGCGGGGCAGCCGCGGCGTTGCCTGGGGTTTCGCCTGCGGCCTCGTCCGGCGCCGGCAGGAAATCTCCTTGCGAAAACGCGGCGAACCACGCCAGGGGCAGGCTGCCGGCGGGCAGGACGGCGAATGCCGGATCGAACGCCGGCGCTGCCTCGTAGGCGACGAATCCGGCAACCCAGCAGCCGGCGTGCGCGCGCTCCTGCGCCCAGGCAAGCGCAGGCACCACCTCGTCGACCCGCCGCGCGATCCGCAGGCCGGACGGCCGGGAAAAGCGCGCCACGAGCCGCCCGCCCCCCTCCTGCGCGAAATCAAACCGGGCAAGCATGGCCGGGGATCACCGCCGTGCCGTCGGCGGGCGCGCCGCAGCGAACCCGCAGCCGCGCCAGCCCCCGATACACCGCGTTGTCGATGCGCGTCGGCGCTTCCTCGATCCGCGCCAGGCCCGGCAGGCGCTGGCGCAACCGCGCGAACGCCGTCCAGGCTTCGAGCACCGAAAGCTCCGCACCGATGCAGACGTGCGGCCCCCAGCCGAAGGACAGCGGCGTGGCCTCGCCGTGGCGATCGACCCGAAAGACGTCCGGATCCGGAAATATCTCCGGATCGCGGTTGGCCGCCGCGAGATGGGCGATCACGAGGTCGCCGCGCCGCAGGCGCCGCCCGGCGACGGTGCAGTCCCGGATCACGCGCCGTCCCGTGTACTGCACCGGGCTGTCATAGCGCAGCACCTCGAACACCGCCGCGCGCGCCCGCGCCGGCGATTCCGCCAGACGCCGCCACTCGTCGGGATGTCGCAACAAGGCCTGGATGCCGTTGCCCAGCAGATTGCGCGTGGTTTCGTGGCCGGCAAACAGCAGCATCGCGCCTTGCACGATCAACTCCCGCGTCGACAAGCGCCCGGCGGCATGGGCATCGACCAAGGTCGCGAGCAAGCCGCCCCCGGCCCGGTCCGGCTGCGTCCCGTCGCGACCCGCCGGCTGCAACATCCGCTCGAAATAGCCGATCAACTCCTGCGCGCCGTCCTCCGCGGCCCGGGCCGCCGGAGCGCTCGGCGCCGGCTCGCCGATGAACCGCGCGATCGCATCCGAACTGGCCACCAGACCCAGCGCATCCTCGAACGGAACCCCCAGCATGCCCGCGATCACCCGCACCGGCAGCGGCCGGGCGAACTGCGCCATGAAGTCGGCCTCGCCGTCCCGCGCTTCGGCCGCCAGCAGCGCCGTGATGCCGTCATCCACCGCGGCCCCGATCGACGGCAGCATCGCCTCCAAGGCCGCGCGCCGGAAGCCGTGGGCGACGGCCTGCCGCAGGCGGCGATGCCGCCGGCCGTCGGCGAACACCATGGTCCGCGCCAGGACGCCTTTCAACGCCCGGAATTCCCGGCGCGCGTCGGGACCGACGACGTTGACCCAGGCGCCGGCGCGGGCTGCCGAACAATTCGGGTCGCGCAGCACGGCGGCGACCTCGTCATAGCGGGTGAACACCCAGGCGCCGCCGCAATAGGCCGGATCCCGATACCCGCACCGGGGATAGGCAAATTGCGCAGAAGAAGAGGAATGATCTGGGTTCACGGGCGAAGCGATGGTCGGATTCCATGTCGGGCACCGAACGGCGAACTCCGCGGGGATATCCCATATCACGCGGCGATTGCCGGACCGGGGCCGAAAGTGTACGCGGAAGGAAAAAAATGAGGCCGCAGCCGGGGGAGAACATCGGGCTGCGGCCTGGCCAGGTAAAACTGTCGAATGCGCGGAGGATTTCGCAGGGAGGAGAACTATTCCGTAGCGCAGGAGACCTCGACAGCGTCCTGAGAAACAAATGAAGCAACAACGGAGTGAATTCTGGGGAGGGAGCCTGAACGGATGCTGAACCGGGTTTCCGCCCCGGTTCCGGCACTCCCACCCGCCCGCCAACGACGGCCTACGACCGCGGGCCGGCTTACGGCCGGCCGAACCGTCCGCCCTGGAAATCCGCCACCGCCTCCTCGATCTCCGCCCGCGTGTTCATCACGAACGGTCCGTATTGCACGATCGGCTCACCGATCGGTCGGCCCGACAGCAACAGCAGGCGCGCCCCCGCCGCACCCGCCTGGACGGCCACGCGATCACCGGGTCCCAGCAGACCCGCCGCCCGCGGGGCCAGCGCCTCGCCGGCGCCGGGGCCGACCGCCGCATCCCCCTCGTAGCAATAGAGGAAGGCATTGTCGCCCGCGGGAACCGGCGCCTCGAATCGCGCACCGGCCGGAAGCTGCAGATCCCAGTAGCAGCTCGCCGCGCTGCCGCCGATGCCCTCGGCCTGCGCGTCGCCGTCGGCCACCGGTCCGGTCGCCGACCCGCCGGCCTGGACCAGCGTCCCCCGGATGACCCGCGCGACACCGCCGCCATCGAGCGACAACTGCGGAATGTCGCCCGCCGGGATATCCCGATACGCCGCCGGGGACATCTTCGAGCGTGCCGGAAGATTGATCCACAACTGGAAGCCGCGCATCCGCCCTTGCGTCTGCTGCGGCATTTCGGAATGGACGATTCCCCGCGCCGCCTTCATCCACTGCACGTCGCCCGGCCCGAGGTCGCCGCGGTTGCCGATGCTGTCCTCGTGCCGCATGCGGCCGTCGATCATGTAGGTCACGGCCTCGAACCCACGATGGGGATGGGGCGGGAAGCCCGGCAGATAGTCCTGCGGATCGTCGGAATGGAACTCGTCGAGCATCAGGAACGGGTCGTGGCGCAACATCTGCGTGGCGCCGAGGCTGCGGCGCAGATGCACGCCGGCGCCGTCCGACGTGGCGTGGGAGGGGATGGTCCGTTGCAAGGAGCGGATGGTCATGATGGGATCTCCATTCGATTTGGTTTCCGTTGGTAACAACAATAGGACCAAACGGCGGGGCGATCCAAGCGCAGAATTTTCGTCGACGGACTTCGACGCAATTGAACGGTTCCCGACGGAAATCCGGCCTGCGCCCGCTCGGAACGACATCGCTTGCAAAGGAGCGCGCAGGCCGGATATCCGCCCCGCACTCCCCATCGGGAGTAGCCATGGGCCGCAGGCGATGCCCGACCGGCCTGTAATATCGCCCCCGCCATGTGGATCGTCGAACTCGCCCTGCGCCGCCGCTATACCTTCATCGTGATGGCGCTGCTCATCCTGCTCGCCACCCCGCTCGCGCTCATGAAGATGGCGACGGACATCCTGCCCGACATCGACATCCCGGTCGTCAGCATCATCTGGAACTACAGCGGCATGGCGGCCCCCGACATCGCGGATCGCGTCACCTCGGTGAGCGAGCGCGCCCTGACGACCACGGTCAACGACATCGAGCACATCGAATCGCAATCGCTCTATGGCACCGCGGTCGTCAAGGTCTTCTTCCAGCCCCGCGCCAACATCGCCACCGCCATCGCGCAGATCGTCTCGATCACCCAGGCGCAGCTGCGCCAGATGCCGCCCGGCATGCTGCCGCCGCTGGTGATCGAATACTCGGCATCCAGCATCCCGGTGATCCAGCTCGCGATCTCCGACCCGAACGAATCGGAACCGCAACTCTTCGACACGGGCATGAACTTCCTGCGCCCGCAGCTGATCACCGTTCCCGGCGCGGCGGTCCCCTGGCCCTACGGCGGCAAGACCCGCGTGATCTCGGTCGACCTCGACACCCGCGCCCTGCTCGCCAAGGGCCTCACGCCGATGGACGTGATCGGCGCCGTCAACGCCCAGAATCTGATCCTGCCCTCCGGAACGGCCAAAATCGGCGCGACCGAATACGCCATCGACGTCAAGGGCTCGCCCGACACCATCGCCGAACTCAATTCCTTGCCGGTGCGGACGGTCGGCGGCACGACGATCTACCTGCGCGAGGTCGCGCACGTGCGTGACGGTTTCACCCCGCAGACCAACGTCGTGCGGCTCGACGGCCGCCGCGGCGTGATGCTGTCGGTCATCAAGAACGGCGGCGCCTCGACGCTGCAGGTCGTGCGCGACCTGCGCAAGCGCCTGCCCTACATCCTCCAGACCCTGCCGCGCACCCTCAAGCTCACGCCGCTCTTCGACCAATCGGTCTTCGTCAAGGCGGCGATCTCCGGGGTCGCCCGCGAAGCCGTGATCGCCGCCTGCCTCACCGCCGCGCTGATCCTGCTCTTCCTCGGCAACTGGCGCAGCACGGCGATCGTCGCCGTTTCGATCCCGCTGTCGATCCTCTCCTCGATCCTCGCGCTCTGGGCGATGGGCCAGACGATCAACATCATGACCCTCGGCGGCCTTGCCCTGGCGGTGGGCATCCTGGTCGACGACGCGACGGTGACGATCGAGAACATCGAACGCCATCTCCATCTCGGCAAGGACCTGCACGCGGCGATCCGGACCGGCGCGGGCGAGATCGCCCTGCCCGCCCTGGTGTCGACCCTGAGCATCTGCGTCGTCTTCGTGCCGATGTTCTTCCTCACCGGGGTGGCGCATTACCTCTTCGTGCCGCTCGCCGAAGCCGTGGTGTTCGCGATGCTGGCGTCCTACGTCCTGTCGCGCACCCTGGTGCCGACCCTGGCGCTGATGCTCATGCAGCGCAGCCACGACGTGGCGGGGGCGAACCCCCTGCAGCGCTTGTACCGGCGCTTCGATGCCGCGTTCGAGCGCCTGCGCAACGGCTACGTCCTGCTGCTGAGCACCCTGCTGACGCGGCGCGGGCGCTTCACCACGCTGTTCCTGGCGTTCTGCGTGCTGTCCTGCGGCCTCTACCCGCTGCTCGGCCGCGACTTCTTCCCGAGCGTCGATGCCGGATTGATCCGCCTGCACATGCGCGCGCCCACCGGAACGCGGATCGAAGAAACCGCGCGCCTCTCGGCAGAGGTCGACGATACGATCCGCCGCCTCGTACCGGCGCGCGAACTCGGGACCATCCTCGACAACATCGGCGTTCCCTATAGCGGCATCAATCTCTCCTACAGCAATTCCGGCACCTTCGGCACCCTGGACAGCGAGATCCAGGTCGCGCTGCGGCCGGGACACGAACCGACGCGCGCCATCGTCGACCGGCTGCGCGCCGAACTGCCGCGTCGATTCCCCGGGATCGAATTCTTCTTCCAGCCCGCCGACATCGTCACCCAGATCCTGAATTTCGGCCTGCCGGCGGCGATCGACGTCCAGTTCGCCGGGCAACGCCTGCAGCAGAATTTCGCCTTGGCGTCGAAACTCTTCAAGCGCGTGCGCGCCATCCCGGGCGCGGTCGACGTCCACATCCAGCAGCGGCTCGACGAGCCCACGATCGGGCTGCGGCTCGACCGCACCCGCGCGCAGCAGGCGGGCGCCAGTGCCAACGACATCGCCCAGAACGTGCTGCTGTCGCTCGCCGGCAGCACCCAGACGCAGCCGTCGTTCTGGCTCAACCCCAGGAACGGCATCGTCTACAACCTGGTGGTCCAGACGCCGCAGTATCAGGTCGACTCGATCGACTCGATGCTGCGCACGCCGGTCAACGCGCACCTGCGCAACCAGTTGCTGGGCAACCTCGTCGAGGTCGTCCCCGAACGGCGCTTCGCCGAGGTCTCCCACTACGACATCGCCCCGGTCGTCGATCTCGACGTGAGCGTCGAGGGCCGCGACCTGGGATCCGTGACGGCCGACGTCGAGCGCGCCGTGGCGGCGGTGCGGCCGCACCTGCCGCGCGGATCGCGGATCACCATCCGCGGCCAGGTCCAGACCATGCATTCGTCCTTCGTCGGACTGGGCATCGGCCTGGCGATGGCCGTCGTGCTGGTCTATCTGCTCATCGTCGTCAACTTCCAGTCGTGGATCGATCCATTCATCATCATCACCGCCTTGCCCGCCGCGTTGGCAGGCATCGCCTGGATGCTCTTTCTCACCGGCACGACGCTCAGCGTTCCCGCGCTCACCGGCGCGATCATGACCGTGGGCGTCGCCACGGCCAACAGCATCCTGCTCGTCTCCTTCGCGCGGCAGCGCCTCGACGCGGGCGCGCCGCCGCTCTCCGCCGCGCTCGAGGCCGGCGCCACGCGCCTGCGGCCGGTGCTGATGACGGCGCTGGCGATGATCGTCGGCATGATTCCGATGGCCCTCGGCCTTGGCGAAGGAGGTGAGCAGAACGCGCCCCTGGGCCGTGCCACCATCGGCGGACTGCTCTTCGCCACGGTATCGACGCTGCTCTTCGTGCCGGTGGTGTTCGCGACGATCCACAAGCGGCTGGCGCACCGGCGCACCGCGGCAAGCGGGCTCCCCGCGACCGGAGTTTCCCCCAATGCGTGACACGGCCCTCCCCCACCCCGTCCTGCGCTTGCGCAAAGCGCGGGAACACTTCGCGCGCGGAGCGACACGCCGCTCCGCGATGGTTGGATCGACATGACCCAAGACCGCCACGCCTCCCTCGGAATCCATCGCGGGTCTTCCGCGGCTCCCGGCGGGATTCCCCGGATCCGCACCCTGCGGCGCGCATCCCGATTCGCCGTCGGCACGATCGCAGTCCTCGTGCTTGGCGCCGCCCTCGGCGTCGCCGGACGCCTGGCGCACTCGCGCGACCTGCGGGCGGCAACACGCCGGCAACAGGCCGTGTACGTCGCAACCACGGTCGTACACCGCGCCCGGGCAGGCGCCACCGTCGATCTGCCGGGCACCCTGCAGGGATATTTCGAGTCGCCCATCTACGCGCGGGCCAGCGGCTATGTCCGGAAGTGGTATCGCGACATCGGCGCGCGCGTGGGCAAGGGTGCGCTGCTCGCCGTCATCGAAACCCCGGAACTCGACCAGGAACTGCAGCAGGCGGTCGCGGATCGCGCGCGCGCGGCGGCGGCACGGACGATCGCCAACATCACCGCACAGCGCTGGGCGGCCCTGCAGCAACACGACGCGGTGTCGCGGCAGGCCGCCGATGAAAAGCGCAGCGCCGCCGAGCAGGCGCAGGCGGCACTCGCCGCCGCCGACGCCAACGTGCGCAGGCTCCGTGCGCTGAAAGGCTTCCAGCGCGTGCTGGCGCCGTATGCCGGCGTCATCACCCGGCGCGACGTCGACGTGGGCGATCTGGTGAACGCCGGCAACGGCGGCTTTCCGAGCGCACTGTTCCACATCGCGCAGATCGATCCGCTGCGGCTCTACATCGACGTGCCGCAACGCTATGCGCCCTCGGTACGGATCGATGAACCGGTGACGGTCACGCAGTCGGAACTGGCGACGCCCCTCCACGGCAAGGTCGTGCGCACGGCCCGCGCCATCGACCCGGTCACCCGCACGCTCCAGGTGGAGGTCGACCTGCCGAACCGGGACGGGCGCCTGCTCCCCGGCGCCTACGTCGAAGCGCGCGTGCCGGTCGGCGCGACCGGCACCCTGCTCGCCCCCGACGACGCGCTGCTGTTCCGTGCCGCCGGCCCGCGGATCGCGGTGATCGACGCGAACGGCCGCATCCACCTGAAGGCGGTGAGCCTGGGCCGCGACATGGGGCGCACGATCGAGATCCTGCGCGGACTCCGCGACGGCGACCGCATCGTGCGCAATCCACCGGATTCCCTGGCGGACGGCGACGTCGTCACCGTGCAGGCGGCCACGACCGGGGATCGCGCGCAATGACGTTGCGCAGCGCCGAACCATTGCCGACGCACGGCGACCACCGCGCCCGCCGCTCCCGCGCTGCGGGCGCCGGGGCGCCCGGGCCGAGGATCGGGCGCTGGGCCGGCGTCCTTCTGATCGCGCTGGGCGGCTGCACGGTCGGCCCCGACTACCGGCGGCCGGCGACGGATCTGCCGCCGGCCTGGAAGACCGAGGCGCCCTGGCACGCCGCGGCGCCCGCGGACGGCGTCCGGCGCGGCGCGTGGTGGACGGTGTTTGCCGACCCGCAACTCGACGCACTGGAAGCCGCGGCGCTCGCCGGGAGCCCCAGCCTGGCGATCGCCGGCGAACGGCTTGCCCAGGCCCAGGCGGTGGTCACGCAGACCGCAAGCGCCCTGGTGCCGCAGGTCGGCCTCGGCGCGACCGCGTCGCGCACGCGCCTCTCCGGCACCCGGCCGCGCTTCATCTACTCGTTCGTCCTGCCCTCCGCCGTCCAGAACGATTTCGTGGTGGCGCCCTCGGTGGCGTACGAGACGGACCTCTTCGGCAAGATCCGTCGCGAGGTCGAAGCGGCAAACGCCGCGGCGCAGCAGGCACAGGCGGATCTCGAGACCGCGCGGCTGGTACTCACCGCCGATGTCGCCGCCGCCTATTTCACTCTGCGGGAGCTCGATGCCGAAACCGACACCGTCCGGCGCGGCGTCGCACTGCAGCGTCAGGCGCTCGTCATCGTGCGCGCCCAGCACGACATCGGCTCGGCCTCGGCGATCGATGTCGCCAACCAGGTCGCGGCGCTCGAATCCGCCACCACCGAAATCGAAGCCCTGCAAGTCCAGCGCGACCGGACGGAGCATGAGATCGCCGCCCTGCTTGGCAAGCCGGCGCCGACCTTCACCATTGCTCCGGATCCGCACCCGCGCCGCGTGCCGTCGATCCCCGCCGGCGTTCCGTCCGACCTCCTGCAGCGGCGCCCCGACATCGCCTCGGCCGAACGCGCGATGGCCGCGGCCAATGCGCAGATCGGCGTCGCCAAGGCGGCGTTCTATCCCGACATCCGGCTCGGCCTTTCGGGGGGCACCGAAAGCCGGATGGTCTCGCAGTTGCTGCAGGCACCGTCGATCATCTGGTCGTTCGGCGTCTCGGCGGCGCAAGTCCTCTACGACGGCGGCTATCGCTCCGCGGGCGTGGCGATGGCGCAGTCCGGCTATCGGGCCGCCAACGACGCATACCGCAAGACCGTTCTGGGAGCGATGCAGGAAGTTCAAGACGGACTGACCACCGCGGAGGACCTCGATCGCGCCGCGCGGGAGGCCGCGGCAGCGAGCGCCGGCGCCCGCAGCGCGCGCGATCTCGCCCGCGATCGCTATGCCGTCGGGGTGGACGATCGCCTCGATGTGATCCACGCCCAGGAGGCGCTGGTCGCCGATGAACGCCGGCAGGTGCAGATCGGCGGCCAGCGATTGGGCAATTCCGTGTATCTCATCAAAGCCCTGGGTGGGTACTGGAGCGGATCTGCGCTGCGTGCACCGGCAGATTCCGGCACCGCGGGATCCCCGCGGAAATCGGCCGGCTGATCCCGCCTGCGCCGCGGCCAACGACGGGGTTGCGCACCAGCCGTGTACCATCTCTCCTGGGGTACGGCGGTGCGATGCCGTGATCAATGCTCCGAACTCCGGGTTTCCTGCATGCCGATCGTTCGCCTTGCGCGGTTCTTCGCCGAAACAACGGCCATCCTGCTTCTGCTTTGCGCCTGCGGCACCATGCTGCCGAAAGGCGCACACCAGATGCCCCTTCCCTGGGCGAACTACGATCAGGCACTCGCCGCGATCAACGGGATCGTCGCGTTCAAGACAACGCGCGCCGAGTTGCGCGCGGAGCACATCGACCCGGCGACCAACCCGTCGATCACCGTGCTGACGTACACCGACCTGCTGGCGCGATTTCCCGCCGCCCCCGCGGTCCCGGCGGGACGCCTCGACCGCGGAATCGCCGCCTGCCTGGGGGCAGGGAAGCAGTGCAGCGCCTACTGGATCTCCATCCGGCAGGTCAGGACGCGCCGAACCGGCAATTTCTGGCTGGACCTGTTCAACTTCCACCGGCATACGGTGACGACCGGCTGGACATTCCGGGCGATGATCCTGTTCGTCGGCGACACGGTCGTGTATGCCCTGGGTAGCGGCCAGCCCAACATCAACGAAGTGCGTTCAAGCCACAATCCGCTCGGTCCCCTGCAGGGGATCGGCGAGGCGCTTCGGCCGAGCGGTCTGTAAGCGGCGGCGCATCCGCAGGGCCGGGAGCGCGCGGGTTTCTTCGCGCGGCAGAAATCACCGCTGCGTCGCGCACAGCGGATTCGGGCGGGAGTACGCTACGCACTCCGATTTTCCAAGGAGGACGCCATGATCCGCCATCTCCGTCGCCACGCCTTCGCCGTGCGATGTGCCGCCATCCTCGCCCTGCCGTTGTCGTTCGCCCTGCCCGCCCGGGCGATGGACCCCCAGCTGGCGCAGGCCGTCGCCCAAGGCAAGCAGATGTACATGCACGACACGTTCGGCGGCAACGGACGCGTGTGCAACACCTGCCACCTCGGCGGCGGCCGTGAGCCGGGCCGCCTGCCCGACGGCACCCGGATCCCGAGTCTGACCAACGCCGCGGCGATCTTCCCGCGCATCTCGCGCCGGAACGGCCAGCTGCTCACGCTTCCCGACCAGGTTGCGCACTGCATCGGCGGCGCCTTGCGGGGCAACCCGCCGGATTACGGCAGCGCCCAGCTCAATGCCCTGGTGGCGTACGTCACCTCGCTGGCCGAGGGCAAGCCCATCGACATGGGCGGCAAGCCGCGCTGAGGCCGGCGTCCCGCAGCTTGCCGGCCATGCTCCCGGCAAGCGCGGACCGCCCGAAGCCGGGCCGGCGGATCATCCGTCTGCACAGTGGTTGCTCCGGCGCAACGTTTGGCGCGGAATCCCTGTATCCAATGGGGAAAGGCGGTGATAACATCCTCGCGCCGCGGGCCATTTGGAAGAATTTCCGTCATGTCAACCGGATGTCAACCGAATCTTCGCGCAAATCGTTTTTCCGCTCTGGTCACCGTGGATATCCCTGTGTGACCCGAGTGAAATTTCGTCCCGACAAATTTGAATCACAACTCCTGGGAGTCTGTACCTCATGAACCGCGCCCTCCTGATTGCCCTTGCCTCGATGCTGGCCGCCGCCGCCTGCACGACGGTCAAGCCCCTGCCCGCCAGCAGCACCCCCGCTCCGGCGCCGGCCGCGCAACCCGCTCCGGCCGCGAGCGCCGCTCCGGCCCCGAGCCCGGAACAAGTCTTCCAGCAGAAGGCCCAGGGTCTCGACGCCAATGAAAGCGTCTATTTCGCCTTCGATCGCTACAACATCCTGGCCGATCAGGCGGCGGCGATCCGCAATCACGCCAATCTGGCGATCGCCTACCCGAACGACCACATCACGATCCAGGGCAACTGCGACGAGCGCGGCAGCGCCGAATACAACCTGGCGCTGGGCCAGCATCGTGCCGACGCGGTCAAGCACGCCCTCGTCGCCGAAGGCGTTTCCGCCAGCCGCATCGACACCGTGAGCTTCGGCAAGTCCAAGCCGCGCGCGCTGTGCCATGCCGAGCGCTGCTGGAAGGAAAACCGCCGCGCCGACTTCGTCGACGCCTGGCAGTAACGTAGGATTTGCTCTACCATTCGCTCTTCTGAGCGAATCAGGCGGCGGCTGACAAGCCGCCGCCTGTTTTTTTGTCATGGCGATCGCCAACCTAATCCATCCGACGAAGCTGTTCAGTTCCGCGCGCTGGCGTACCCGGTTCACGATCTGGACGTTCGCCGCCATCGCCGGGATCGCGGCAGTCGGCTTCACCAAGCTCTCCGATCTGGCGCTGGACGCATTCAGCCGCGTGACCGACGGCCGGCTCTGGCTGACCTTGCTGCTCACCCCCAGCCTCGGCATGGTCGTGGTCTGGGCGACCACGCGCTATTTTCCGGGCGCGCAAGGCAGTGGCATCCCCCAGGCGATCGCCGCCACCCGCGCGCTGGCAAAGCATGAGCCGGTGAGCCGGCTGCTGTCGCTGCGCATCGCAGTCGGCAAGGTGTTCCTGGGCGCCCTGGCGCTGTTTGCCGGGTTTTCCGCCGGACGCGAGGGGCCGACCGTTCATATCAGCGCGATCTTCATGCTGCTTGCGCACCGCTGGCTGCCGAACCAGCGTGTGATCCGGGCACCGGATCTGGTCATCGCCGGCGGCGCCGCCGGCATTGCGGCGGCGTTCAACACCCCCCTCGCCGGCATCGTCTTCGCGATCGAGGAGCTGGCGCGCCGCTTCGAAGCGCGCACCTCGGCGGTACTCCTCAGCACGATCATCGTCTCCGGCCTCACCGCCATCGCGTTCGAGGGCAATTACCTCTACTTCGGCAAGCTCATCGTGGGGTCGGTCGGCGTGGACATCATCCCGGCCATCCTCGTGGGCGGGGTGGTCTGCGGCCTCGCGGGCGGGGCATTCAGCCATCTCATGCTGCTGCCCCAGCGCCAGGGCCACATGTGGCTATGGCAGATGCGCAAACAGCATCCGGTGCGGTTTGCCGGCATCTGCGGCCTGGTCGTGGCCATCATCGGCATCGCCAGCGGCGGCGTGTCGCTGGGCAGCGGCTACGGCATCACCGCCGCGGCGATCAACGGACAGATTCATCTGCCCTGGTACACGCCGATCGCACGCTTTGCGGCAACCGCGGTCTCCTATCTGTCGGGCATTCCCGGCGGCCTGTTCGCCCCCGGCCTGGCCGCCGGCGCGGCGATCGGGTTCGATCTGGTGAACTTGTTTCACTTCGGAATCGGCGTCCATCCGGTGGTCGCCATCTGCATGGCCGGGTTTCTCGCGGCGTTGACCCAATCGCCCATCACCTCGGCGATCATCGTCATGGAAATGGTCGACGGCCACACGATGGTGATCAGCCTGATGACCGCCGCGCTGCTCTCGAAGGCGATCAGCGAACGCTTCGGACCCGAGCTCTACCAGGAACTGTCGCTGTCCTTTGATTCTCGGCCACGAGAATAGGTTTCACTCCGGCAGCCACCCGCCGACTCCGCCGTTTCCCGAGTCCGTTTTGCGCTACGCTGCGCGGATTCGGCGGTGGAGGTCTGCGCCGGACCACCGCGCGTACCGAGGCGCCGCCGGGTTCGGAGTTTCCATATAGGGGGGGACGTGGGACTGGAGCTCTACAACAAGAACGAACATACCTGCATCCTGTTCACGGACCTCGTCGATGAGCAGGGCGATGCGGTCCAGGCCAACCAGGTCCTGATCGTCGATCATGGCCGCGGCATGTTGCTCGACCCCGGCGGCAACATGACCTACAACGAGCTCTTCATCAGCATGAGCCGTTTCTTTCCGCCCAAGGAACTCCAGTACGTATTCGCCTCGCATGCCGATCCGGACATCGTCGCCTCCCTGCCGCGGTGGCTGTCGGCGAGCAACACCCGCCTGCTGATCTCGCGCCTATGGGCGCGTTTCGTACCGCACTTCGCGCCCCCGGGGCGCACGGAAGGCCGCGTCACCGCGATTCCCGATCGCGGTGGCGTGGTAACGGTAGGCAATGCGCAGCTGCTGATCCTGCCCGCGCATTTCCTGCACTCGGAAGGAAATTTCCAGGTCTACGATCCGATCTCCCGGATCCTGTTCAGCGGCGACATCGGTGCCTCGATGCTGCCGCAGGAGCGGATCAAGCAGGAGGTGACGAATCTTGAAGAACATCTGACCGGAATGCTGGCGTTCCACCGAAGGTACATGGTCAGCAACCGCGCCTGCGCGTTGTGGGCGGAGATGGTTTCGCGGCTCGACATCGAAGCCATCGTCCCGCAGCACGGCGCACCGATCCGCGGCAAGGCCGCCGTCGCGCGCTTCATCGAATGGATCGCCGGCCTGCGTTGCGGCATCGACCTGATGACCGAAGAGAACTATCGCATCCCCGATCCGCAGTGGCGGATCGAGTAATGCGGCGCGCCGGCATGGCGCGTCGCATGCGTTCCGGGATCGCGCGTGCCGGTCTTCAGTCGATCTCCGGATCGTCGTCGCTTGGCAGCGTCGTCAATGCGAGTTCGATGTTTTCCGCCAGTTTGCTGGCGTAATGGGCCGCCTCGGCCAGATGGTGTTCGCGGTAGAACTGCATCTTCTTCCGCGCGTTTTCGATGTCTGCGGTAAGAATCGCGCGCAACTCGTCGTTCGTCATCGCCCCTCCCTATCGGTTCTGTGGGTCCAGTGCTGCCGCTTGCAAAAATGCTTCATGAAGTTTGCCAGAATGTCACCAGTCCCACGCCGGCGACCGGTTGCGTCAGTTCGATCCCCTGGATCGTTCCTGCCGGGCTGATCCGATAGCAGACGGAGGTCTGCCCCGAGACCAGGCCATCCGTCGTACCCGACGCGTTCGGGCTCGTCGTATCGTCGAAGCACATCAGCGCCGTCGTCGCCGTATCGGCGTTGAGCGCGAAGGTCTCCGTCAGGGTGCCGTCGTTGACCGTCATCGTCGAATCGCGGTACAGATTCGCCGAAAACAGCGACGTCGACTGCCCTTCGGTCGCGGTCGCGGGAACCGGCGACACCGTCGGGGTCGGCGCCACGACTTCATATCCGCCGAGGTAATTGCTCCTCGAACCGAGAAATGCGTAGGTCGACGGATCGAAATAATTGGTCGTGGTCGTCACCGAGGGCGACGAGCCGTTCTCCGAAAACGTCTCCGTCACGTTGGCGGTGACCGCCGGAACAGGGGTTGCGGCTCCGGTCTGGAAACTCGCGCTCCCCCCCGGGGTCGAGGCGTAGACGACGGTGTAGCTGTTGCCCGAACTGTCATAGCCGCTGACCGTATAGGAAAACGTCTGCGTCGCGACGTTGGTCATCGCCGCCGCGGTATCGAAGGTGTCGGTCGAAGCCACCGGCGCCGGCTGGGTCGGCGGACTCGGTGTGGTCGGGATCGAGCAGAACAGCGGATCTCCGAAGGCGTCGTAGCCGCAGACGTAGCCGTTATCGTTGCTGCCGCAAGCAGCCAGCGCCAGAACCGCAGCCGCGCACAAGCCGCCTCGCGCGGCAAAACGAACGAGTTTCGTGGTCACCACGCGCTTCCGTCACATTCCCTGAAAGCCCCGGAGCCGGGGCTCTGCGCCTGCGCTCCCGCCGCGCGCCCTCAATCGTCGTCGCCGCCGCCGTAGTAGTAGCCGCCGCCCCCATAGCCATAGGGGGCCGGATAGGCGGGCTGCACGTACGCCGGCGGCGCGGGATAGGCCACCGCCGGTGGCGCATATCCGTATCCGTACGCCGGTTGCGGCACGATGACCGCCGGCGGCGCCGCGACGACCGGCGGCGGGGCGACGCCCTGCGCGATCATCCCGCCCAACATGCCGCCCACCACTGCGGCGCCCATGCCTTCGCCGCCCCAGCCACCGCCCCAGCCTTCGCCACCGCGCCAGCCGTCGCCACCGCCCCAGCCGCCGCGCCAGCCATCGCCACCGCCCCAGCCACCGCGCCAGCCGTCCGCCTGCGCCGTCCCGAGCACCGCCGCGTTGGCGAGCAAGGCCAGAGCCACCACACCCAAAATCCGTTTCATCACACTCTCCTCTTCCGGTTTCCCGGTGAATCCTCTGCCAATACTAGCGAACGACGCCGGCACCCGCACAGGCCATTGCGTT
>JAKCCX010000005.1 GCA_021838715.1 Pseudomonadota bacterium
CCCCCGGTGTCGGGTCCGCCCGACTTTGCCGATCTGGTCGCCAAGACCGCGCCTGCGGTGGTCAACATCCGGACCGCCTCGCGGGTTGCGGTGCCATCCGGGCCGCAGCAGCCGTTTTCCCCGCCCAACATGGATCCGAACGATCCGTTCTACAACTTCTTCCACCGGTTCCTGCCGCAGCAGCCCGGCGATGCCGGGCCGGGCGCGGGGGCCGCGCCGGCGCCGCGCACCGAGCGCGAGATGCCGCGGGGCGTCGGGTCGGGGTTCCTGATCTCGCCCGACGGCTACCTGATCACCAATGCGCATGTGGTCGAGGGGGCTGATGAGATCACCGTGACCTTCCCCGACAAGCGGGAGTTCAAGGGCCGGCTCATCGGATCCGACCCCCGTTCCGACGTGGCCCTGGTCAAGATCGACGGCGGCAAGGATCTGCCGACGCTCAAACTGGGCGATCCGTCCCAATTGCGGGTCGGAGAATGGGTGATCGCGATCGGATCGCCGTTCGATCTGCAGAACACCGTGACGCACGGGATCGTCAGCGCCATGAACCGCGAGACCGGGGAACTGCTGCCGTTCATCCAGACGGATGCGCCGGTGAACCCGGGAAATTCCGGTGGGCCGCTCATCAACATGCGCGGCGAGGTGGTCGGGATCAACTCCCAGATCTTCACCACGTCCGGCTCGTATGCCGGGATTTCCTTCGCCATCCCGATCGATGAGGCGCAACGGATCGCCAACATCCTGCGCACCAAGGGCAAGGTGGTGCGCGGCCGGATCGGCGTGCTGATCGGCGAGGTCGATCCCGATGTCGCCGCCGCCATCGGTCTGCCGCGGGCCGAGGGGGCCTCGGTCGCCCAGGTCGAGCCGGATGGACCGGCCCAGAAGGCCGGCGTGCAGGCGGGCGACGTGATCATCCGGTTTGCCGGCAAGCCGGTCGAGGACTCGGCGAGCCTGCGGCGCATGGTGGCGGATACCGCGCCGGGGACGCACACGACCCTGACCGTGTGGCGCAGCGGCGCGGCGAAGGTGCTGGCGGTCGTCGTCGGCGTGATGCCGCAGGAGTCGGGCCAGTCCGGGTCGCCCCCGCCGGGTCCGGCACCGGCGCCGAAGAAGCCGGATGCGCTCGGACTGGTGGTTTCCGACCTGTCGCCCGATCAGCGGCAGAGTCTGCAGATCGCCGGCGGAGTCATCGTCGAATCGGCGTCCGGGGCGGCGGGCTCGGCGGGGATCCAGACCGGCGACGTCCTGCTCAACATTGCGAACATGCCGATCCGCGACGTCCAGCAGTTCCGCGGCCTGGTCTCGAAGTTCCATTTCACCAGGCCGATTCCCGTCCTGGTGCGTCGGGGCGGACAGTCGAACTGGGTTGTCCTGAGTCCATCCGGGAATTAACGGATAGAATCGTCGGGCCGCGCGCCTTCCGCGCGGTCTCGAACTCCTTGAACCGGCCGGCCCTCAAGGGCCGGCCGCGTCCTTTTCGAAATGCAGCATATCCGCAATTTCTCGATCATCGCCCATATCGACCATGGCAAATCCACCCTGGCCGATCGCCTGATCCTGCGCTGTGGCGGCCTGGCCGACCGCGAAATCCGGGAGCAGGTCCTCGACTCGATGGATCTCGAGCGCGAGCGCGGCATCACCATCAAAGCGCAGACGGCGGCGCTCACCTATGTCGCCCGCGATGGCCAGCGCTACAACCTCAACCTCATCGACACCCCCGGCCACGTCGATTTTTCCTATGAGGTGAGCCGCTCGCTTTCGGCGTGCGAGGGGGCGCTGCTGGTCGTCGATGCATCGCAGGGGGTCGAGGCGCAGACGGTCGCCAACTGCTACACCGCGATCGAACTCGGCGTCGAAGTCCTGCCGGTGCTCAACAAGATGGATCTGCCGCAGGCCAATCCGGAGCAGGCGCGGGCGGAGATCGAGGATGTCATCGGCATCGACGCATCCGACGCGGTACTGGCCAGCGCCAAGACCGGCATGGGGGTCGACGAAATCCTGGAGCGGGTCGTCGCGCGCGTGCCGCCCCCGCGCGGCGACGTGCAGGCGCCGTTGCAGGCGCTGGTCATCGACTCCTGGTTCGACAACTATGTCGGCGTCGTGATGCTGGTCCGCGTGGTCAACGGCGTCCTGCGGCCCAAGGACAAGATCCTGCTGATGGCCACCGGCGCCGTGCATCTCTGCGAACAGGTGGGCGTGTTCACGCCCAAATCCCAGGGCCGTCCCCAGTTGTCCGCCGGCGAAGTGGGGTTCGTCATCGCCGGCATCAAGGAGTTGCGCGATGCCCGCGTGGGCGACACGCTGACGGCGGCGCAGCGGCCCGCCGCCGGGCCGCTGCCCGGCTTCAAGGAAGTCAAGCCGCAGGTGTTCGCCGGGCTGTTCCCGGTCGAGGCCAACCAGTACGAGGCGCTGCGCGACGCGCTCACCAAGCTGCAACTCAATGACTCGGCGTTGCAGTTCGAGCCGGAAGTTTCGCAGGCGCTGGGCTTCGGCTTCCGCTGCGGATTCCTCGGGCTGCTGCACATGGACATCGTGCAGGAGCGGCTCGAGCGCGAATACGACATGGACCTCATCACCACCGCGCCCTCGGTGGTCTACGAGGTCGTATTGCGCGACGGCACGGTCCTGATGGTGGAGAACCCCTCGAAGATGCCGGATCCCGCGCGCATCGAGGAGATCCGCGAGCCGATCGTCGCGGTCACGATCTTCGTTCCGCAGGAGTTCGTCGGCGTGGTGATCACGCTGTGCGTCGGCAAGCGCGGCGTACAGAAGAACATGAGCTATCACGGCCGCCAGGTGCACCTGAACTACGAGTTGCCGCTGGCGGAGATCGTGCTCGACTTCTTCGACCGCCTGAAGTCGGTGTCGCGCGGGTACGCGTCGATGGACTATGAGTTCCTCGAGTATCGGGCCGCCGACGTCGTCAAGGTCGACATGCTCATCAATAGCGAGCGGGTCGACGCGCTGTCGGTGATCGTGCACCGGTCCAATGCGATGCACCGCGGGCGCGAACTGGCGGCGAAGATGCGCGAACTCATCCCCAGGCAGATGTTCGACGTCGCGATCCAGGCGGCGATCGGCGCCAACATCATCGCGCGCGAAAACGTCAAGGCGCTGCGCAAGAACGTGCTCGCCAAGTGCTATGGCGGCGACATCACGCGCAAGAAGAAGCTGCTGGAAAAGCAGAAGGCCGGCAAGAAGCGCATGAAGCAGGTCGGGGCGGTCGAAATTCCGCAGGAGGCGTTCCTCGCCATCCTGCAGGTGGAGGACAAATGATGAGCGTGATCACGGCGGTCATTCTCGCCGGACTCGGCCTGTACGCGGCTGCGATGGCGTCCGGCCGCCTGCCGACCGACTTTGCGCTGTTCCTGCTGCTCTGCACGGTGGTGAGCGGGGTCTATTACGTCGCCGAATTGGCGGTGTTCAAGGCCCGGCGGAGCGAGCGCGCGAAGCGCGAACTGGCGGAATTCGATCGCCGCAACGGCGAGGCCGGCGCGATCGCCCCGGACCCGGTGGCGCGCGAACGGCGGGCACTGGAGGAACGTCTCGCCGCCCGGCCGTGGTGGGTGGAGTACACGGCGGGTTTCTTTCCGGTCATCGCCGCGGTGTTCCTGCTGCGCTCGTTCCTGTTCGAACCCTTCCGCATTCCGTCGGGATCGATGATCCCGACCTTGCGGATCGGCGATCTCATTCTGGTGAATAAGTATCAATACGGCATCCGCATGCCGGTATGGGACCGGACGCTGATTCCCGTGGGGCATCCGCAGCGCGGCGATGTGATCGTGTTCCGGTTTCCCCTCGATCCGAGCCAGGATTTCATCAAGCGGGTGGTCGGCCTTCCCGGCGACGTGGTCGACTACCGCAGCCATGTCCTCCGGATCAACGGCAAGGTGGTTCCCGAGGCGCCGATGGCCCCATTTTTCGACGCATCGCGCCTGCAGACCTACCGGCAGTATGAGGAGACCCTGGGGACGGTTCGCCACCGCGTCATCTGGGGCGGCGGTGATGGCATCGCGGCGTATCCTGTACCGCAGCACGACGACCCCGGCGCCTGCGTCTACAGTACCGACACGGACGGCGGGGTCCGCTGCACGGTTCCCCCCGATCGCTATTTCGTGATGGGGGACAATCGGGATAATAGCGAGGACAGCCGGTTCTGGGGGTTCGTCCCGGATCGCAATCTGGTCGGGCATGCGGTTTTCATATGGATGAATTTCGGCAATGTCAAACGGATCGGTAGGTTCCACTGATCGTGCGGGCGTCCGCGCCGCGATCGAGCGGGGGGGGCTTGCGGCGTCGCAGCGCGGGTTGAGTCTGGTCGGGCTGATTTTCATCGGCCTGATCGTCGTCGTCCTGACGGTGATCGGGGCGAAGACCGTTCCCGCCGTGGTGGAATACCTGGCGATCGAGAAGGATGTGCAGCACGCGGCCGATTCCGGCCAGACCGTGGAAAGCATCCGGGCGGCGTTCGACCGCTATGCGACCATCGACGACGTCACCTCGATTCACGGTCGCGATCTCGACGTCACCAAGGACGGCGACCAGGTGGTCGTTTCCTATGCGTACACCTACACGATCCCGCTGTTGAGCAACGTGCGGCTGGTCATCGACTTCTCGGGGTCGAGTCGCGATCACGGGGCGCACGGGTAAAGGATTGAATCCGGAACGCGCCATGGATCTCTCCGTATTGGAAGATCGCCTGCAATACCGGTTCCAGAACGGAGCCTTGCTGCAGCAGGCGGTCACGCATCGCTCGCATGGTCTGGTGCACAACGAACGGCTCGAATTTCTCGGCGACTCGGTGCTGAACTGCGTCGTCGCGCAGATCCTGTTCCAGAAGTATGCGCGGCTCAACGAAGGCGACCTTTCGCGGCTGCGCGCCAACCTGGTCAAGCAGCAGTCGCTGTCCGAGATCGCCGAGCGCCTTGGCCTCAGCGACTTTCTCCGTCTGGGCGAAGGCGAGATGAAGAGCGGCGGATTCCGTCGTCCGTCGATTCTCGCCGACACCGCGGAGGCGATTTTCGGCGCGGTGTTCGTCGATGGCGGCTTCGAGGGTGCCCGGGCGGTGATCAGCCGCCTGTTCGACCCGGTTCTCCGGACGGTCGATCCGAAGACACTGGGCAAGGACAGCAAGACCCTGTTGCAGGAATATCTGCAGGGAAAGCGCCTGCCTTTGCCCCTGTATACGGTGGTGGAGACGCGCGGCGCCGCGCACAACCAGGAGTTCGAAGTCGAGTGCGCGATTCCCAAGCTCGATATCAGCGTGCGCGGCAGCGGCCGCAGCCGTCGCGGCGCCGAGCAGGCCGCGGCGAAGCAGGCTCTGGATGCCGCCCTGGCGGCGGCGCAGGCGATGCGGCGCGGCAAACGTCGGTCGGCGGAAGCGCCGGAATCGGCGCGTGGCGCCGCGGACACGAGTGCGGGCGCGGACGTTGGCGATCCTCCGCCGGTGACGGTCTGAGGTGCCGAGGAATATCGGGATGAACACCGCAACGAAGGCCGCAATGAACACCGCAGCGAACACCGCAGCGAACACCGAGTCGCCCGTTTTCCGGACCGGCATGATCGCCATCGTCGGCCGGCCGAACGTCGGCAAGTCGACGCTGCTCAACGCCATCGTCGGCTCCCACGTGTCGATCACTTCACGCAAGCCGCAGACGACCCGCAACCGCGTGCTCGGCGTCTTGACGCGTCCGGACGCCCAGTACGTATTCGTCGACACCCCGGGCCTGCAGCATCGGCACCGCAATCTGATGACCCGGCGCATGAACTCCGGCGTGGCGTCGGCGCTGCACGGCGTCGACGCCGTCGTCATGGTCGTCGACGCCCATGGTTGGCAGGAGGGCGACGACGCGGTGTTGCGGCTCCTGCCGAAGCCGCGTCCGGTGCCCGTCGTGGCCGACGATGCGGCGGCGCCGGGCACCGATGCCGACGGCGCGCCGCCGTCGCCGCCGAGCCGGGTGATCCTGGCACTCAGCAAGACCGATGCCTTGCGCGACAAAGCCCAACTGCTGCCGCGCATCGCCGATGCCGCGGCCCGGTATCCGTTCGCCGCCATCGTCCCGGTGAGCGCGGCGCGCGGCTGGCAGATCGACGATCTGCTCGCGGGCCTGCGCGGGCTGCTGCCCGAGGGGATGCCGCTGTTCGAAGCGGACCAGATCACCGATCGCAGCGTGCGCTTCCTGGCGGCGGAACTGGTGCGCGAACAGGTATTCCGGTTGATGGGGGACGAGCTCCCCTATGGCATGGCGGTCACGATCGAACGGTGGGCGGAATCGCCCGGACGGGCGGTGATCGATGCGTTGATCCTGGTCGAGCGCGAGTCGCAGCGCGCGATGGTCATCGGCGCCGGCGGCCGCAAGTTGCGCGAGATCGGCGTCAAGGCGCGCGCGGGGATCGAGCGCCTGCTGGAGAAGCCGGTCTTCCTGCAAACGCACGTCCGCGTCCAACCCGGCTGGAACCGGGATGCGCGGGCCCTGGATCAGCTGGGAATCGAGTCGTGAGCGCGCTGGCCGGTACTGCGGCGGCACCGCCGCGGCGCCGTGCGCGTGGTTCCGACCACCGAACGGACCAGCAACCCGCATTCGTGCTGCATTCGTATCCCTGGCGCGAAACCAGCCTCATCCTCGACGTGCTGACCCGCGACTACGGCCGCACCGCGCTGGTGGCGCGGGGCGCCAAGCGCCCGACCTCGCAGTTCCGCGGCCTGCTGGCGCCGTTCTCGCCGTTGGCGGTGTCGTGGAGCGGGCGGGCGGAGATCAAGACGCTGGTGCGCGTCGAGTGGGTCGGCGGTCTCGCGCCCCTGCGCGGGGACGGGCTGCTCAATGCCTTCTACTGCAACGAATTGCTGGTGCGTCTGGTCGCGCGGGGCGATCCGCACGAACGCCTGTTCTTCTCCTACGCCCGGACGCTGGCGGAGCTTTCCTACGACGCGCCGCGGCGCGAGCGGGCGCTGCGCGGTTTCGAGATCGATCTGCTGCGCGAGATCGGCGTGGCGCCGTCGTTCGACCACGCATCCGACGGCATGCCGATCGATCCGGCGTCCTGGTACCGGGTCGACCCGGAACACGGCACCGTCGTCGCGGAGCCGGGCGCCCCGTCCTTCGAAGCGAGCCACGGTGTCGCCGGCCACAGCGTGCGTGCGCTGGCCGAACGCGATCTTGCGGCGATCGCCGAATCGCACGACGCGCGCTCCCTGCTGCAGCGGCTGATCCGTTACCATTTGCGCGGAAAGCCCTTGAACACGCACCGGATCCTTTCCGATCTCCACCGGATGGAATGAACCGATGACGCATCTCAGTGTCAACCTCAATCGCGTAGCGCTGCTGCGCAACTCCCGACCGCTCGACATCCCCAACGTCGTCCATGCCGCAACGCTGGCGCTCGAAGCGGGAGCGGACGGCATCACGCTGCATCCCCGCCCCGATCAGCGTCACGTGCGCCCGGCCGACGTGCACGACGTCGCGGCGCTCCTGCGGCGGTGGCCGGCGGCGGAGTACAACCTGGAAGGCAATCCGCTGCATCAGCTCATGGAGCATGTCGTGGCGGTGCGCCCGAACCAGTGCACCTTCGTTCCCGATGCCGCCGATGCGGCGACGTCGGACCATGGCTGGGACCTCGAACGCGACGGCGAACGGCTGCGCCCGTTGATTGCCCAGGCGCATGACTGCGGCGCCCGGGTGAGCCTGTTCATGGATCCGATCCCGGAAGCGATGGCCCGCGCCCGCGCGCTGGGCGCCGATCGCGTCGAACTCTACACCGAGCCCTACGCGCGCGCGCACGGCGGGCCGCAGCAGGCGGAGTGCCTCGATCGCTATCGCGTCGCCGCCGAAGCGGCGTTGCGCGCCGGGCTGGAAGTCAATGCCGGACACGATCTGAACCTGCGCAACCTCGCCGATTTCCTGCGCGTGGTGCCGGGCGTGCGCGAAGTGTCGATCGGCCATGCGCTGATCGGCGACGCGCTCGAGTTCGGCCTCGGGCAGACCGTGCGGATGTACCAGGCGGAGATCCGACGGGCATATGCAAAAGCCGCAGCGCGTTTGCCGGGCGGCGCAACCGATTCCCCTCTCGCGCGCGCGGGAGAGGGCTAGGGTGAGGGTGTCGGCATGATCTTCGGCATCGGCACCGACGCCATCGAGATCGCCCGCATCGAGGCCGCCGTCGCCCGCCATGGCGTGCGCTTCGTCGAGCGCATCCTCGGCCCGCGCGAGCGCGCCGCGCATGCCCGGCGTGCCGCCCAGTCGCGCACGCGGGGCACCATGTATCTGGCGACGCGGTTTGCCGGCAAAGAGGCGATCGCCAAGGCGATCGGCCTGGGCATGAACGCGCCCATGCACTGGCACGCCGCGGAGATCGTCAACGCCGATTCGGGCAAGCCCGAGGTGGTGGCCGATGCGGGGCTGGGGGCGTTCCTCGCCGAGCGGGGCCTGCGGCTGCACGTTTCGGTGTCGGATTCGGAGACGCTGGCCTTGGCGTACGCGGTGGCGGAGGCGGTCTGACATGCAGTCCGGCCCGGTCGTTCTGGATCTTTGCGGCACCCGGCTTTCCGCCACCGACCGCGAGCGCCTGCGCCATCCCCTGGTCGGGATGGTGATCCTCTTCACGCGCAACTTCGAATCCCCGGCCCAGCTCGACGAACTCTGCGCCGAGATCCACGCCCTGCGCGATCCGCCGCTGCGGATCGCGGTCGACCACGAAGGTGGCCGGGTGCAGCGCTTCCGCCAGGGATTCACCGCGATTCCGCCGATGGCCGCCTTCGGCCGCATGTGGGAGCGCGATGTCCTCGGCGCCTGCCGCGCCGCGCGGGCTGCGGGCTACGTGCTGGGGGCCGAACTGCGCGCGCACGGCGTCGATCTCAGCTTCACGCCGGTCCTGGACCTGGACTGGGGGCGCAGCGGCGTCATCGGCGACCGCGCGTTCCATGCCGATGCGCGGGTGGTGGCGATGTTGGCTTCGCACGTCAATCATGGCCTCGCGATGGCCGGCATGGCCAACTGCGGCAAGCATTTCCCCGGACACGGCTGGGCGCTGGCGGACTCGCATACCGACCTGCCGGTCGACGAGCGCGGCCTCGACGAGATCCTGCGCGCCGATGCGGCGCCCTATGGCTGGCTGGGCATCGGCCTGGACGCGGTGATGCCGGCCCATGTCGTCTATCCCGCGGTCGATTCCGCTCCGGCGGGGTTTTCCCGGCACTGGCTGCGCGACATCCTGCGCGAGCGCCTCGGATTCACCGGCGCGGTGTTCAGCGACGATCTTTCGATGGAAGGGGCGCGGGTCGCCGGGGACGTGCCGCAGTCCGCCCAGGCGGCGCTGGCGGCGGGCTGCGATTTCATCCTGGTCTGCAACGACGAAGGCGCGGCCGACCGGGTGCTGGACGGCCTGTGCTGGACGCGCGATGCGCAGTTCGATGCCCGCGCCGAACGGCTCGTGCCGCGCGATGGTGCGTTCGCGGCGCCGGAACTCCTCCACGGCGAACGCTACCGCGCCGCCCTGCGGGAATTGCACCGTGTCCTTTGACGCGAAAGCCGCGATCGAGCGCCTGCCCCATCTGCCCGGCGTATACCGCATGCTCGATGGCGACGGGACGGTGCTCTATGTCGGCAAGGCGGTGGATCTGCGCAAGCGCGTCGGGTCGTACTTCGGGCGTGCGCTGCCGCCGCGCACGGCGCTCATGGTGTCGAAGATCGCGGCAATCGAGACCACCGTCACGCACTCCGAAGCTGACGCACTGCTGCTCGAGAACAACCTCATCAAGACGCTGGCGCCGCGCTACAACGTCCTGTTCCGCGACGACAAGTCCTATCCCTATCTGAAATTCAGCGACCATCGGTTCCCCCGCATCAGCGTCTACCGCGGCGCGACGGACCGGCGGGCGCGGTACTTCGGGCCGTTCCCGAGCGTATGGGCGGTGCGCGAGAGCATGCAGATCCTGCAGCGGGTGTTCCGTCTGCGCACCTGCGAGGACAGCGTCTACGCCCACCGCAGCCGCGCCTGCCTGCTGCATCAGATCGGACTGTGCAGTGCGCCGTGCGTGGGTGCGATCGATGAAGCGGCGTACGGTGCGTCGGTCGATGCCGCGCTCCGGCTGCTGCGCGGCGGCACGGCCGAGATCGTCGGGGAACTGGAGGCGCGCATGCTGGCGGCGTCGGAGGCGCTCGATTTTGAGATCGCCGCGCAATTGCGCGACCAGATCGCCGCGTTGCAGCGCGTGACCCACCAGCAATCGGTGGAAATGGCGGGGTCCGATGCCGATGCGGACATCATCGCGGTGGCCGTCGATCCCGGACACGCCTGCGTCAACCTCGCGATGGTGCGCGGCGGCCGTCACCTCGGCGACAAGGCCTATTTCCCGGTGCAGACCGGCGCCGTCGGCGATATCGAGGAAGATCGCGCGGCGGTGATCGAAGCGTTCCTGTCGCAACACTACCTCGAACATGCCTGTCCGCGGACGTTGATCATCGATGTCGCGCTCGACCCGGAAGTCCTGCGCGCGGTGTTCTCCGGGCGCCCGGTCGAGCCCGAATTGATCGGCCCCAGCGACTCGCGGCTGCGGGCGCAGCGCCGGCGCTGGCTGGAGATGGCGCAGACCAATGCGCGGCTGGCCCTGGCGCGCCGCCTTGCCGAACAGGGTTCGCAGCAGGCGCGCACGCGCGCGCTGATCGACGCGCTGGGGCTCGACGTCGACGATGCCGCCGCGCTGCGCATCGAGTGTTTCGACATCAGCCACACCGCCGGCGAGGCGACGCAGGCCTCTTGCGTCGTGTACGCCGGCCACGCCATGCAGAACCGTGAATATCGGCGCTTCAACATCGAAGGCGTGACGGGCGGCGACGATTATGCGGCGATGCGCCAGGCGCTGACGCGCCGGTACACGCCGCTCGCACAGCGCGAAGGGACCGGCGCGGGAAGCGATGGCCCGGCGCCGGGGCGGATGCCCGGCCTGGTGCTCATCGACGGCGGCACCGGGCAGGTGGCGGTGGCGCGGCAGGTGTTCGCCGAACTGGGCCTCGATCCTTCGCTGCTCGTCGGCGTTGCCAAGGGCGAGGTGCGCAAGACCGGGCTGGAGGAACTCGTGTTCGCCGACGGTCGGGCGCCGGTGCGCCTGGGGCCCGAATCCCAGGCGCTGCTGCTCATCGCCCAGATCCGCGACGAAGCGCACCGCTTCGCGATCACCGGCATGCGGGCGCGACGCGCTCGCACCCGCAACGTCTCGCAGCTGGATGAGTTGGAGGCCATCGGCCCCAAGCGTCGCCAGCGCCTGCTTGCGCGCTTCGGCGGCATGCGCGGGCTGCAGGGCGCCTCGATCGAAGATCTGGCGCAGGTTCCCGGCATCTCGCGGGCGCTTGCCCAGCGCGTGCATGCGCAGCTGCACGGCATCGAATCGCCGCGCCCGCAGGCCGGGGCGGAACGGCCGTGAGGGCGCCCATGGTGATGACGTCCGATATTCCCCCTCTCCCGCGTGCGGGAGAGGGCGGGGGTGAGGGGGGGCGCAGCACGGCGCCCACCAGCGCCGTTCGTTCCCCCCTCGCATCGCTCGACGAACTCGACGACTTCGACACGGTGATCGACGCCCGCTCGCCCGCCGAATTCGCCGACGACCATATCCCCGGCGCGATCAACTGCCCGGTGCTCGACGACGCGCAGCGCGCCGAGGTGGGCACGATGTACTGCCAGGTTTCGCCGTTTGCCGCGCGTCGGGTCGGTGCGGCGATGGCGGCGCGCAACATCGCGCGGCACATCGAGGAATCGTTCGCCGACAAGCCGAAGTCATGGAAGCCGCTGGTCTATTGCTGGCGCGGCGGCCAGCGCAGCGGTTCGATGACGACGGTGCTCCAGGCGGTGGGCTGGTCGGCGCGGCAGTTGCAGGGCGGCTACAAGGCCTATCGCAAGCGCGTGCTGGCGGATCTCGCCGAACTTCCGTCGGCCCTGCAATTCCTCGTCCTGCACGGCCCCACCGGCAGCGGCAAGACCGCTCTGCTCGGGGCGATCGCCGCGGCCGGCGGACAGACGCTCGATCTCGAAGCGATCGCCTGCCACCGCGGCTCGGTGCTGGGGGCGCTCGAAGCGGCGCAGCCCGGCCAGCGGTGGTTCGAGTCGTCGATCTGGCAGGCGCTGCGCCGTTTCGACGGCGCGCGCCCGGTGTTCGTCGAGTCGGAAAGCCGGCGCGTCGGCCGGCTCACCATCCCCGAGGCGCTCTTCGACGCCTTGACCGGCGCGCGCTGCCTGCGGATCGCCGCCCCCGTGGCGGCGCGGGTCGCCCATCTGGTGGAGGAATATGCCGATCTCACCGGCCGCGCCGATGCGTTGCGGGCGCGCCTGGAGTTCTTTGTTCCCCTGCATGGCCACAAGACGGTGGCGCGGTGGCAGCGCTGGGTGGACGAGGCGAACTGGCCGGCGTTGGCCGAAGCGCTGATCCGGACCCACTATGATCCGGCCTACGGTCGTGGGGGAACGCCGTTGTACCGGCGCGCGTTCGACGAAGATGCCTGGGAGGTGGCCTCCCTCGACCGGGTTGAGCGGGAGCGGATCGCGCGGGCGATCCTCCATCGATTCGAGGAAACGCATGCGTAATGGCGCATCCAGTCTGCCGATGCTGCTCACCTGGGCGCGGATCGCCATGATTCCGTTCGTGGTCGGCGTGTTCTATTTCCCCGACAGCCTGCTGGGGCTGCACGCGAAGAACGTGGCCGCCTGCGCGCTCTTCACGGTCGCGGCGATCACCGATGCGTTCGACGGCTATTTCGCGCGCCGCTACGGTCTGACCAGCCGGCTGGGTGCGTTCCTCGATCCGGTCGCCGACAAGCTGATGGTCAGCGCGGCGCTGGTGATCCTGGTCGGCCTGGGCCGCGTCAACGGCCTGATCGCACTCATCATCGTCGGGCGCGAGATCACCGTCTCGGCGTTGCGGGAATGGATGGCGCAGATCGGCGCTTCGCAGAGCGTCGCGGTGAACTGGATGGGGAAGGTCAAGACGATCGTGCAGATGGTGGCGATCCCGGTACTGCTCTATCGCGACCCGCTGTTCGGGGTTTCGGTGTTCGGGCTGGGCACCGTGCTGCTGTACGTCGCGGCCTTGCTGACGATCCAGTCCATGCTGATCTATATTCGGATGGCATGGCCCGTGCTGGTGTCGCGCAGCAGTTCCTAGCATCATCGACGGGACGATCGGTGCGGGACGCCGGTCGTCCCTCCCGCGCTCCTGCTTGCGGGAGCGGGCGGGGGTGAGGGGGAGCGCACGGCAACCCCGCCGTCATGACGCTGTGGTGAAATCAACTTCTTTGGATGCTTCGGTGGCCCGGTGACCGGGTACCGGTCGGATGCTTGTTCCATGAAGAAACTCCTCTTGGCAATGGGATTGTCGTTCTGCGCCGCCGGTGCCGCGCTGGCGCAGGAGGCGCCGGCGCAGGCCAGCGCGCTGGTGCAGGCCGTGCCGGCGCAGCAGCGCGTCCTGACCCGGACGGTCACGGGGTTCGGCGCGGTCGCGTTCGCCCCGGACGGGGTGGTGAACGGCAATTTCGCCAAGGCGGGGCGGGTCGTGCGGGTCGCCGTTGCCGCCGGCCAGCGGGTCCGGCGGGGAGAAGTCCTGATCGAGATCGCCGCTGATCCGTCGGCGTCGCTCGCCTATGCGCAGGCCCGCGATGCCGCACGCTTCGCCCGGCAGGAGATGACGCGCACGCGTTCGCTGTTCACCCGGCAGCTCGCGACGCGTGCGCAGCTCGACGCCGCGCAGCGGGCGCTGGCGGATGCCGAGCACGCGCTGGCCGCGCAACGCGCGATGGGTGCGCAGAACGGGCGCGACCGGCTGGTGGCGCCGTTCGACGGCACCGTGGTGTCGGTGGCGGCGGTCCCGGGTGACCGGTTTGCGGCAGGTGCAAACCTGGTGGAGGTGGCGCGCGCCGACCGGTTGCGGGCCACCCTGGGCATCGAGCCGGCGGATGGCCGCGGCCTGCGCCCGGGTCTGCCGGTTGCGCTGGGGTCGGTGTCCGACCCGCAGGCGACCGGCACCGGGACGGTGGTGTGGATCGGCGGTGGCATCGATCCGCAGACCGGCCTGGTTCCGGTGGCGGTGCGCGTCGAGGCGGGAACCCTGCTTGCCGGCGCCCGCGTGCGCGGCGACATCGCGGTGGCGCGCCGGCGGGCGCTGGCGGTGCCGCGGCAGGCGGTGCTGCGCGACGGCGGCCAGGCGTACCTGTTTCAGGTCGCGGACCGCCGGGCGCACCGCGTCGCGGTGCGGACCGGGATCGAGGATGCCGGCTGGACCGAGGTCCGCGGGCCGCTGGCGATGGGCGAGCCGGTGGTCGTGCTCGGGAATTACGAGCTGCAGGACGGGATGGCCGTGCGCGAGGAGTCCCGATGACGGCGATGGCCTGGATTCAGTCGCATCGCCGCTCCATCCTGTTCCTGCTGTCGCTGATCTCCATCGGAGGGCTGACGGCGGCGTTTCACCTGCCGGTCTCGATGTTCCCGGCGGTGGATTTCCCGCGGGTGGTCGTGCGCCTCGATGCCGGAGATCGACCCGCCGAACAGATGGCGCTGCAGGTCACCACGCCGGTGGAGGCGGCGATCCGCGGCGTCCCCGGCGTGCAGAACGTGCGTTCGACGACCAGCCGGGGCAGCGCCGACGTCGAGGCGCGCTTCGCCTGGGGCACGGACATGCCGGCGGCGGCGCTGCAGGTCAATGCGGCGGTGGCGCAGATCCTGCCCGTGCTGCCTGTGGGCACGACCCTCGAGACCCACCGCATGACGCCGACGACCTATCCGATCATCGCCTATAGCCTGGTCTCGGATACGGTCTCGCTCGCGCGCCTGCGCGACATTGCGGAGTACCAGATCCGGCCGTTGCTGCTCGGCATCGATGGCGTGGCGCGGGTCCGGGTGCAAGGGGGGGCGGTCGCGGAATACCAGGTGATCGCGGATCCGGCGCGCCTGCAGGCCGTCGGCATGTCGATGGACGACGTGGCGCGGGCGCTTTCCGCCGCCAATGTCCTGGCGGCGGTCGGGCGCCTGGAAGATCACTACAAGCTCTACCTGGTGGTCAGCGACAACCGGTTCCGCCGGCTGGCGCAGATCGGCGACACGGTGCTGCGGTCGGATGCGCGCGGCGTGGTGCGCGTGAAGGACATCGCGCGGGTGCGTCTGGGGGTGGCGCCGATGTGGCAGCGGGTGACCGCCGACGGTCACGACGCCGTGCTCTTTTCGATCTATCAGCAGCCCGACGGCAACAGCGTGCAGATCGCCGCGGACGTGCGGGCGCGCCTCGCGACATTCCGGTCCACGCTGCCGCCGGGCGTGCGGGTCGCGAACTGGTATGACCAGAGCCGACTGGTCGTCGCTTCGGCCGCCAGCGTGCGCGACGCCATCCTCATCGGCGTCGTGCTGGCCGCGGCCGTCCTGTGGCTCTTCCTGCGCAACGCCAAGGTGATGGTGATCGCGCTGCTCGTCGTGCCGGCCGCGCTGGCGGCCACGGTGGTGCTGCTGCAGGTCCTGGGCATGAGCTTCAACATCATGACGCTGGGCGGCATGGCGGCGGCGGTGGGTCTGATCGTCGACGATGCGATCGTCATGGTCGAACACATCATGCGGCGCCAGCGGGAGAGCGATCTGCCGCACCATGAACGGGTCATGGGGGCCGCGCAGGAGTTCCTGCGGCCGCTGGCAGGCTCGAGCGCGGCGACCTTGGTGATCTTCGTGCCGCTGGCATTCCTCAGCGGCGTCACCGGGGCGTTCTTCAAGGCCTTGTCGGCGACGATGGCCTCGGGCCTGTTGCTGTCGTTCTGCATCACCTGGCTTGCGGTGCCGATCCTGGCGGATCGCTGGTTGACGGAAGCCGACGCCGAGGCGGCCGAACGGGAAGGGCGCCTGATGGCCTGGCTCCATCGGCGGTACGAGGCATTGCTGACCGCATTGTTCGCGCGCCCCCTGTGGCTGCTGTTGGGAATCGCGCCCTTGCTGGCGGGCGGCTGGCTGGCGTACCACGCGATCGGCAGCGGCTTCATGCCGGCGATGGACGAGGGCGGCTTCACGCTCGACTATCGCAGCAAGCCCGGAACCTCGCTCACCGAAACCGATCGGCTGCTGCGGCAGCTCGAGGCGATCATTTCGTCCGACCCCAATGTCGCGTCGTATTCGCGGCGCACCGGCGCCCAGTTGGGCGGCGATGTGACGGAGGCCAACGAGGGCGATCTGTTCGTGCGCCTCAAATCCGGCCCGCGCGCGCCGATCGACGTGGTGATGGAGGAGATCCGCCGTCGCATCGAAGGACATGTTCCCGGCCTGGAGATCGAAACCGCGCAGCTCATGGAGGACATGATCGGTGATCTCACCGCGGTGCCGCAGCCGATCGAGGTCAAGATCTTCTCCGACGAACCCGCAAAGCTCTTTGCCGCGGCGCATGCGGCGGCCGCGTTGCTCGGCCGGATTCCGGGCGTCGTCGAGATCAAGGACGGGATCAACCCGGCTGGCGATGCGATCGAGATCCACGTCGATCGCCTGCGCGCGGCGCGCGAGGGGATGGATCCCGACAGCGTCACGCGCGCCGTCGCCGCCGAGGTCCAGGGCACCGTGGTGACCCAGATCGAACGGCCGCCGAAGATGGTCGGGCTGCGGCTCTGGACGTCGGCACGCCGGCGCGACACCGATGCCAAGCTGGCCGACCTGCTGCTGCGCGCCCCGGATGGACACCTGTTTCCGCTGCGGCGCGTCGCCGGGTTCGTCGCGGTCCAGGGCCAACCGCAGATCGAGCGCGAAAACCTGCGGCGCATGGTGGCCGTGACCGCGCGCCTGGAGGGTCGCGACATGGGGTCGGCGGCGGCGGCGGTGCAGCGCGCGCTCGATGCGCCCGGGGCGCTGCCCGCCGGCGTGGTGTACGAAATGGGGGGGATGTATCAGCAGCAGCAGATCGCGTTCCGCGGTCTGATGATCGTGCTGGGCGCCGCCGTCGCGCTCGTGTTCCTGCTGCTGCTCTTCCTCTATGAGCGCTTCCGCGTCGCGCTCGCCATCCTGGCCACGCCGCTGCTCTGCATCTCGGCGGTGTTCATCGGCCTGTGGACGGCCGGCCTGGAGCTCAATATCTCGGCGCTCATGGGCATGACCATGATCGTCGGCATCGCCACCGAAGTGGCGATCTTCTATTTTTCGGAGTTCCAGGGGCTGACCGGCGCGGAGTCGGCGGAATCGGTCGTTGCGGCGGTCCGGCGCCAGGCGCTGGTTCAGGCCGGCAAGAACCGCATGCGCCCCATCGCGATGACCACCGCCGCGGCGATCCTGACCCTGCTGCCCCTGGCGTTGGCCATCGGGCAGGGGTCGGCGATGCAGCAGCCGCTCGCCGTCGCCATCGTCTCCGGGCTCATCGTGCAGCTGCCGGTGACGCTGCTGGTCATGCCGGTGCTGTTCGACCGGATGCAGCGGCGCTCCGCCGCCGCACGCTCCTAGAACCGGTAGCCGACCTTGACGCCGTAGCTGTAGATCCCGCCGGTCGAATCGCCTTCGACGACGACGTCGGCGATCCCCAGGTTCATGTCGACCCCGGCAAACACCTTGGGTTGGGCGAAGTTCACCTGGGTCAGGTTGGTGACCCCCGACGGAGCGACCCGGCTCCAGACCTCGCCGACGCCGCAATACGGGGTGGCGAAGAGAAACCCCTTGGAGATCGAGATGTCGGCGCTCACCGTTTCCATGCCGAGCTGGCTCATGCCGTCGATCCGGGTCACCGCGCCGCGCAGCGCCACCGCCGGCATGTCGACGCCGCCGGGGAGGATCGCCCATTTCAGCGCGCCGCCATAGAGGCGCACCTGCGAGGAGGGCACCTGCGAGTACATCACGCCCAGGTCGACGTTGTCGGGCAGGCCCTTGGACAGGCGCACCGACGGCGCCGGCATCGTGCCGTACACCGAACTGCCGGTGATGGCGGGCTGGATCGCTCCGGTGTTCGCCATGTGCGTTCCGGTCACCGCGACGCCGATGTCGAAGCCCGTGATCCCCAGCGGATCCGCGGGTTCGTACGGCTTGTAGGAAAACGCCGCGCCCATGTCGCGCGCGAGGTCGACGAACTGCCCCTGGTTGAGGTTCTGCAGCGTGTTGACGTCGAAACTCGCGGCGGAGGAAGCGCTCGCGAATCCGGCGAGCAGGGATCCGAGAACGGCGGACCGCGCAGCGGTGGTGGAACGCCGGGCGGATGGACACAGGATGGGCATGGGAAATTCCGTATCGATGAATGGGAATGCGTCTGGCGCGGATCGTAGCCGAAGCCGGTGCGCATGGGGTACCCGTAATCGTCGCCGGAGACGCCTTGCGGGGATCTTCCCGATCACGTAGAATTCCGCCTCTTTCGGGGACGTAGCTCAGCTGGGAGAGCGTCGCGTTCGCAATGCGAAGGTCGGGAGTTCGATCCTCCTCGTCTCCACCAAGATTCTTGCTAGCCTAATCAATTCATTGGGTTAGCTGTGGGAAAAGCCTCTCGGAAGGTTCGATATGTCCAATTCGAACGTCCGATTGAGGTTTTCATGTCCTACGCTACCTACATCTCTCGGTCCGATTCCGGGCTGTTCTACTTCCGTTTGCGTCTTCCTCCGCCTGTCGCGTCGGTCCTTGGTGTGAAGGAGGTTCGGAGATCCCTGTCCACGAAGGAACGGACAGAGGCGATGCGTAAAGCATTGTCGCTGTATGAGGATATCCATCGCGTTGAACAAGCTACCCGGAACCCTGGTAACTGCCTACCGCTACCACCATCGTTGCAAAAGTATTCCCGGCGCCATGCTTCCGCGCGTGCCTACCAGGATCCGAGGTTAATCCTCGAAAAAGGGTTGGAGCATTACAAGCGGGAGCACCGGCACCTCTGGACGGAAAAGACGGCGCAGGAGGTGGAGGCGATCATTTCCCGCTTCGATTTCGGGGCTGCGCGGAAGTTCGCCGACATCGCCGATCTCAACGCCCAGGCCCAGGCCTGGTGCGACGGCCAGGCCATGGATCGCCCATGCCCCGAGGACCGGACGGTCCGCGTGCGCGATGCCTTCGCCCAGGAGCAGCCGCTATTGCTGCCGCTGCCGGACGACGACTTCCCGGTGGCCGAGCGCATCGAGGTCAGCCTCGGCAAGACACCCTACGCCCGGTTCGACACCAACGACTACTCGGTCCCGGCTCAGCACGTGCGCCGCAGCCTGACCGTGTTCGCCACGGCGCAACGGGTGCGCATCCTGGACGGCGCCACGGTCGTCGCCTCCCACCCGCGCAGCTACGACCGCGGTCAGCAGATCGAGGATCCGGCCCACATCCGGGCGCTGGAGGACACCAAGCGCAGCGCCCGCCAGCACCGTGCGACCGACGCGCTCGTTGCCTGCGTTCCATCGGTGAAGGACCTGCTCGTGCAGGCCGCCGCCCACGGCTACAGCCTCGGGGCGGTGACTCGCGGGCTCATGGCCTTGTTGCAGCGCTACCCGGCGCAGGAACTCGACCAAGCCGTCCGCGACGCGCTCGCGCGCGGTGTGCCGCACCCCAACAATGTGCTCCTGGCGCTCGACGCCCGGCGGCACGTCCGGGGCGAGGCGCCGCCCACCCCCGTGCAACTGCCGGAGCACCTGCGCAGCCGTGACGTCACGGTCCAGCCGCACCGGCTCGACTCCTACGGCCAGCTCACGGAGCGTCCCGATGACGACGAACCCGAGTGCGAACCTGCGTGAACGTGCCACCCAGCTGCGCCTGAACGGAATCCTCGCCCACTGGTCCGAGATCGGCACCGCCGACTGGGTGGCGCAACTCATCGAGTGGGAAGAAACCGAGCGCACCCGCCGCAGCATGGAACGCCGGCTTCGCCGTGCCAGTATCGGCGCGTTCAAGCCCATGTCGGACTTCGACTGGACATGGCCCGCGCGCTGCGACCGCGCCGCCGTCGAGGAACTCATGGACTTGCAGTTCATGACCGAGGCGACCAACGCCGTGCTCGTCGGGCTCAACGGAATCGGCAAGTCCACCATCGCCCAGAACATCGCCCACCAGCCCCTGCTCGCCGGCCACACGGTCCTGTTCATCACCGCCGGGCAATTGCTCGGCGAGCTTGCCGGCATCGACAGCGATTCGGCCCTCCAGCGCAGGCTGCGCTACTACGCCGGGTTCGACCTGCTGGCCATCGACGAAGTGGGGTACCTGTCCTACTCCAACCGCCACGCCGATCTGCTCTTTGAGCTGACCAACCGCCGTTACAAGAAGAAGAGCACCATCGTCACGACGAATAAACCATTCTCCCAATGGCACGAGGTCTTCCCCAACGCCTCCTGCGTCGTCTCCCTGATCGACCGGCTCATCCACAACGCCGATGTCGTCGCCATCGAGGGCGAGTCCTACCGCCTCAAAGAAGCTCAGGAACGAAACGAACAGCGCGCCGCCGCGCGGCGCAAGCGCAAATCGTGACCGAGCTGCGACTTGACGAACTCCCCTGGCCGTTGTCGTCCGACGACGAACCCAGCGGCGAAGCCTGCGCGCAACTCGTCGATCTGCTCTACGCCTTGGGCGACCTCGTCGCCGAGCGCTACCACCGCAAGATCAAGCGGTACTACCGGCGCCGCCGTCGCAAGGAACAACCCGCCGCCGTCGCCAAACCCGACGGCGTGCAACTCGATCTGTTCCCCGCCGATCTGCTCGAACCCTTCTGAAGCACCCCAGGATCGCCGTAATGGCGCCACCCCGTGATCGGCGTTATGGAGCCACCCGCCTGCCGTCCATCGACGCAGACCGCTTGCGCTCGGCCCCGCCAACCAGCCTCAACAACAAACCGCGGCAAATATCCGCGGTTTTACGCAGCCATCAACAGGTGGCAACCTTCATCTCCCTGACCCACCCTTGCAACGCCCTTAGTTGCTCGGCATTTTCGTGGCAGGTTTGGTAGTTGGCGGCAACGGTTCCGGCGACGGCAGAGAGCGCAATGCCTGCGGCGGCCGCATCAGCATCTCGGGCGGGCTCGGGCAGTTCTCCGGCGGCGGCAGCGTCGTGCAGGCGCACAAAGCCGCGGTTGATAGTGCAAGCAGCGGAGGTTCATCCGATCGCATTGATCCGGATGCCGACAGTGAGATGCGGGCCAAGAGCCGCGCGGCGCAATCGATGCTGACGGCAGGCCGTCTAGATGGAGACCGCCATTGACCGTGGCGATGGACGCGAAGCTGCTGGCCTTGAAGGCGGTGCCATGGGCTTCCGATTCCAAAAACGTACGCGTGCCTGATCGGTAATCGTGTTCGGCGACAGTGCGCCCAGTGGCGCTGTTCCTATCCATCGGTTGTTATTGACATTTACCTATGTTATGGAACAATATGTCGGATCATGGATACGACCGCCGACAAGCTGCTGGAGCTGGTGCGCTCGCAGGGACTGCTGCGCCCCCACGATCTGGTCCCACTGGGCATCCCACGGGTGGCCCTAACGCGGGCCGTGCGGCGCGGGCAACTGGAGCGCGTCGGGCGCGGCCTGTACGGCCTCGTGGCGCGTCCGGTGTCGGCCCACGGTACGCTGGCTGAAGTCGCGCGTCGTGTGCCCAAGGGCGTGGTCTGCCTGCTGTCGGCGCTGCGCGTGCACGACCTGACGACCCAGGCCCCGTTCCAGGTGTGGCTGGCCATCGACAACAAGGCCGCTGCCCCGAAGCTGGACTACCCGCCGCTACGCCTCGTGCGCTTCTCCGGCGCGGCGCTGAGCGAGGGTGTCGAGGAACACGTCGTCGATGGTGTGACCGTGCACGTGACCAGCGTCGCCAAGACCGTGGCCGACTGCTTCAAGTACCGTAACAAGATTGGCATCGATGTGGCACTGGAATCGCTGCGGGAGGCGTGGAACGCCAAGCGCATGACCAGCGACGAGATCTGGCACTACGCCAAGATCGACCGTGTCGCCAACGTGATGCGCCCCTATCTGGAAAGCCTGGCATGAACGCACCTGACAAGAGCGGGCGCAATGTCGCCGCGTCAGTTCGCGCCCGGCTGCTCAACAAGGCCCGCGCTGAAAGACTCGACTTCAACCTGCTGCTGACCCGCTACGCGCTGGAGCGCGTCCTGTACCGCCTGAGCGTTTCGGAGCAGTGCGGTCAATTCTTGCTCAAGGGTGCGTTGCTGTTCGACATCTGGTTCGACGTACCGCATCGCCCGACCCACGATGCCGACCTGCTGGGCTTCGGCTCCACCGAAATCCCGCATCTGGAAAACCTGTTCCGGAGAATCAGCCAGATCGCCAGCGATGACGGCATCGTCTTCAGGCCGACAGCGTGAAGGCCGCCGAAATCCGCAAGGAGGCCAACTACGCGGGCGTCCGCGTGACGATGATCGGCCTGCTCGATGGCGCGCGCTGCCCGGTACAGATCGATATCGGCTTCGGCGACGCCGTGACGCCCGGCCCGGACAACGTTCAGTACCCGGTCATCCTCGACGACATGCCGCAGCCGCAACTGCGGGTCTATCCCCGTTACACCGTGGTCGCCGAAAAGCTGGAGGCGATGGTCAAGCTCGGCATGCTCAACAGCCGGATGAAGGACTACTTCGACCTCTGGGTTCTCGCCGGACATTCCGACTTCGACGGCGCAGTGCTGGCCACGGCCATTCACGCCACGTTCGAGCGCAGGGGGACTGCCATCCCGCCCGGCGCGCCGCTGGGCCTCACCGATGAGTTCGGCCTGGACGAGCAGAAGACAAAGCAGTGGCAGGCGTTCCTGCGCAAGAACACCTTGGAGCCGATGCCGCTGACGAAGGTGATCGAGGTGCTGCGCGAACTCCTGCTGCCCGTGTTGGCCGCGCTCGCCGCAGGCGTAGGGTTCGACCGGCAGTGGCACGCGGGCGCAGGATGGGATGCGCCCTGACGTCAAGCCGACCTGCCAGTTCGATTCCGCGTTTGGGGATCGAACCCCGGACCATGGTGCTCCAGCGCTGGCGCCAAACTACGCGGGCAACTTGGCGGTGGTCTGAACCTGCGTCCCGCTGCCGGCTGGACCCGTCCCGGGGCACGATGGTCGATGTCACGATCATTCCGGCGTCAAACCCGACGAAGAATAAGGACGGTGAGCGCGGCCCGGAGATGCGCTAGGCGGCCAAGGTCCAGGACTTCACGAACCGTCGCTGCAAATGGAAGGCTAAGTGGAAGGCTCCTACATTGGTCGGAGTCAGGCCCGCAGTGTGGTCAGGAGCGTGACCAGTTCGTGCAGGGCGGTGAATGGCTCGGGGTCATTGTAGGCATTGAACTTTACAGCCAACGCCAGCGCCCGCTGCGTGGCAATTTCCAGCCGATCACGTGTGGTGGCGAAAACGCCGCCCGCGCCTTTGTCGTACCCTGGCATGTGCTGCTTCAAACGCGCCATCACGTCGTCGCGATGAATCGGCCCCTGAATGTCCTCGTAGTGCAGCAAAAGCCACAGTTCAAAGCTCGGAATAGATGGGACGGCCCTGAAGCTGACGGGCTGTCTCTCGTCATTGCGCAAATTGCCATCCAGCGACCTCGCCAAACTCAGGGCGTCGAAATAGCTGTCGTGGTCGTCGCGGTCAAACACCGCATATACCTGGTCGAAGCTTTGGGGGCGAATTCCCTTGTGCAAATCGCCGTACTCAAACAGTTGCTGGGCATAACGCACCACCTGGATGGGTGCGGTGCCGATCTGCCCCGGCTGCACTTCCACATTCGCGGAGTGCAGCTGATGGGCGGCGCGGATTTCTTCCAGATACTGCGGTTCGGTTTTGCTGCCTTCGGTGACGATCAGGATGCGGGCGTAGCTGGCACGCCGCGTCTCCTTGGCCGCTTTGCGACGCAACTGCCGATCCTTGGCTTGGTTGTCGCGGCCCATCAGTGCTTCACTACCAGGGCCTGGTTGCGCAGAAAGGGCAATGCGCCGTAGCGGCCTTGCAGATAACCGCGCTCCAGTGCTTCATGCTTGCGCGGGCTGAAGTCGAGCAACGGATACAGCGAGGAACTTTGATCCGGGCGCTTCTCGACAAACCAGACCTGATCGCGCCGCAACAGGCCGTAGGCATCGAGCAGCGAGGTGTCGTGCGTAGTGAAGATCAGCTGTGCGCCGCCGGTGTTGACTTCAGGTCGATGGAACAGGCGCACCAGAGCCTGCACCAGCAGCGTGTGCAGGCTTGTGTCCAACTCATCCACCACCAGGGTTAGCCCTTTGCTGAGGATGTCCAAGATGGGGCCGGCCAGGAACAACAGGTTGCGGGTTCCACTGGATTCGTCCATCAGGTCGAAAACTGCCTTGCCGTGCTCAGTGGTGTGATGGAACTTCACTTCGTCCACAGCCTGCTCGCTGGCGGTTTCTTCACGCTTACCGGTGGGGAGGTCGAAATGGATGGTATGCACCATGGCCTGCTTGGTGGTCACTTCAATGTCCGCAATGCTGATGTCGGCGGCGCGCAGAAACTCGCAAATGGCTTTGCGCTGAGTCTCTTGTTTGAGCATTTGCACCGAAAACTGCGGAGATAGTGGCGACTGCTCGTTGAATATCACGAGCCGGTTGGCGAACCAATCAAACACCGGGCGCAGGGCCTCGCTGTTGAGTTGTACCGCCACCGACAGGAACAATGCATTGGGTCGGGTCGCACCCTCCCACAGGCTCTTGGCGCCCTTCAGACTGGGGCCGAAGGCATATACGTCCTTGCCGCGTTCGGCATCGAAGTGGCGATTGAACCAGCTTTGCGGCTTGAACGCCTTGTAGACCAGCAGTTGCTCGCTGACGATGCGTTGCGCGTTCATGGCGAAGCCATACTGGTAGCGCACGCCGTCGAGGATGAATGTGACCTCGAACTCCGTGGGCTGGTTGCCCGATATGGCGTCCAGTTTGAATGGTTGGAGCCGATCAAATGTCTGGCCCGGCTGCAGGGCAGCCGACTCCAGCACGACGCCGCGCATGTACTGCAGGGCCTTGATGAGGTTGGATTTGCCGCTGGCGTTGGCACCGTACACCACCGCGCTCTTTAACAAGCGCGGAGCCGCCTTCAGGCCGCTATCTAGGGCGTGGGTATCCAGCAAGGTCTTGTCGGTGGACGCAACCAAGCTGAGCGCCTGCTCGTCGCGCAGGCTGCGGAAATTCTTGATGCGGAACTCGACTAGCATTGGATTTGCCTATCAAGCGTAGAATATATCAAGATTATGCATATAAAGCGCAAATTATCAATATATATCGGCCTTCAATGGAAAATTTCTGATGGGATGGCAATCTGATCAAAGGCCGCCCGAAGCCGGAGCCCGCGTGGTCATTCTCACCGAGCAACAGTCTTCATCCGTTCTCCATCAAGACGGCCAAATAATTCGTTGATTTTGGCGCGCGCGGCAGGGTCGAAGGTTTGTCCGCCATGATCTGCGAAGGCGCACCCGACCCATTGATGGGATGCGGTTCGCCGGTTCTGCGCGTCGAATTTCATCATTCCTGCCTATTTCGGAATAGGTTGAAACGCCCAATTTCGATGAAATCCGCGCCATTCCGGCATGTCGTGGCAGGCCGGTGCAATCTCGTCACGTTCGTCCCGATATCGCACAGGTTCACCGTGGCGTGGATGCCGTTCCGGAATGTCGTGGCTCCGGTTGCGGGTGGCGATCGCCTTGGGCCGGCGGTCGTCGAGAACCCTATACTTGTCACCGATTTTTTGTGGCCTCTTGTACGTCCATGGAACACGCCACCCTCGGCACGCTGCGTGACCGGCATCCCGCTTGGCGGCTGCTGGCGTCGCCGCACGCGCCAATGGTGGCGAGTTTTCTCCACCGGGTGTTCGTGGCGCCGAACGTACGCGGCATGAGCGAGGCCGATCTCGCCGAGGCGCTGGAGGATGAACTGTTCGTTCTGCGCGAGCAGGTTGGCGCCGACGCGTACCCGAAGGACGCGCGCGACTACCTGAACGACTGGGTCGCGCCCGACAAGGGCTGGCTGCGCAAGTTCTACAAGCCGGGTACGGACGAGGCGCAGTTCGATCTGACCCCCGCCACCGAGAAGGCCATCGCCTGGCTGCTGTCGCTGACCGAGCGGCCGTTCGTCGGCACCGAATCGCGCCTGCTCACACTCTTCGCGCTGCTCGAGCAGATCAGCGCGGGTACCGAGGCCGACCCGATCAAGCGCGTGGCCGACCTGCGCAAGAAGCGCGACGAACTGGACGCCGAAATCGCCCGCGTGCTGGCGGGCGACGCGCCACTGCTGGATGACACGGCGGTCAAGGACCGATTCCTGCAGTTCCAGCAACTGGCTCGCGAACTGCTGGCCGACTTCCGCGAGGTGGAGCACAACTTCCGCCAGCTCGACCGCAAGGTGCGCGAAAAGATCGCGCTGTGGGAAGGTGCCAAGGGTGCGCTGCTCGACGAGATCATGGGCGAGCGCGATGCCATCGGCGACTCCGACCAGGGCCGCAGCTTCCGCGCCTTCTGGGACTTCCTCATGTCCGGCCGGCGGCAGGAGGAACTCTCCGAACGGCTGGACCAGGTGCTGGCGCTGCCCTCGGTGGCGGCGCTGAAGCCCGAACCGCGTACCCGCCGCGTGCATCACGACTGGCTGGAGGCGGGCGAACACACGCAGCGCACCGTGGCCCAGCTGTCGCAGCAGCTGCGCCGCTTCCTCGATGACCGGGCCTTTCTGGAGAACCGCCGCATCCTGGACCTCTTGCACGGTATCGAGGGCAAGGCGCTCGCCGTTCGCGAGGCAACGCCCTCGGGAACGGTGATGCACATCGACGCCATGGGTTCGGACATCGAACTGCCGCTGGAGCGGCCGCTGTTCACGCCGAGCATAAAGCCGCGCCTAGCCGATCTGGCGCTCGTGGCCGGCGAGGACGACATCGACACCGCGCGCTTGTTCGACCAGATCGTGGTGGACAAGGCGCGCCTGCGGTCGGCTGTTCAACGCGCACTGCGTCGCCAGCCCCAGATCACGCTGCGAGAGTTGCTGGAGGCCGAGCCCTTGCACCAGGGTCTGGCCGAACTGGTGGCCTACCTCGAGCTGGCCCACACCGGGGACGGCGGGGACGCCCTGGAAGGCCTGCGCGCACTGATCGACGAAGTCGTGGAGGAACCGATCCGTTGGCAGTCCAGTAACCCAGCGGGCGAATCCGTGACGCGTGAGGCGCGCGTGCCCCGCGTGATCTTCACGCGCTGACGGCGTCAAGCGGCCAGGGGGAGAAGACCATGAACGATGCGCTGCACGAGGACGATTCGGTGGAGGCCATGCCCAGCGCGCTGCCGGCGGTGCCCGAATTGTCGCAGCTGATGGTGCACCTCCTAAAGGGTGTGCTCTACCGCGACGACGATGAGCGCCTGTGGGCCAGCCTGCTGCGCCTGCAGGCGCGGGTGCGGGAACAGGTCGCCGTGCTGCTGCTCGATCTGGTGCTGGACGAGGCGGAGGGCCACGCCTTCCTGAAGAGCCGTCCGGACCCGGGCGAGGCAGAGGAGGTGCCCCGCCTGCCGCGGCTCGTCGCACGCCGGCCGCTGTCCTACCCGGTGAGTCTGATGCTGGCGTTGCTGCGCAAGCGCATGGCCGAGTTCGATGCCGGGGGCGGCGAAACCCGGCTGGTGCTCTCGCGCGAGGACATCGCCGAGCTGATGCGGGTGTTCCTGCCCGATGGCACGAACGAGGCCCGGCTGATCGACCAGGTGGACGCGACGATCACCAAGGTGATCGATCTGGGGTTCCTGCGCCGACTCAAGCCCACTGCTGGCGGCGGGCAGGACCGAGGCCACTACGAGGTGCGACGCATTCTGAAGGCCTTTGTCGAGGCGCAGTGGTTGGCGGAGTTCGATGCGCGGCTGGAGGCCTACCGCACGGCATGGCCTGGCGGCGCCGGTCAAGGGGCCAGTCAGGAGAAGGCCGATGCTTGAGGCGCCGACGCTCGGCCTGGAGTTCGTGGCCGACGACCGCCGCGTCGGCTTTCGGCTGCAGCGGCTGGAAGTGCTGAACTGGGGCACCTTCGACAAGCGCGTGTGGCGCTACGAGCTCGACGGGCGCAATGGCCTGCTCACGGGCGATATCGGTTCGGGCAAGTCCACGCTGGTCGATGCCATCACGACCTTGCTCGTGCCGGAGAATCGCGTGGCCTACAACAAGGCGGCCGGGGCGGATTTTCGCGAGCGCTCCTTACGGTCCTACGTGCTGGGCCACTACAAGAACGAACGCAACGAGGTCACGGGCAGTGCCAAGCCTGTGGCACTGCGCGATGCGTCGAGCTACTCGGTCATCCTCGGCGTCTTCCGCAACGAGGGCTACGACCAGGCCGTGACGCTGGCTCGGGTGTTCTGGCTGAAGGACCCTCAGGGCCAGCCCGCTCGCTTGTTCGTGGCCACCGAGCGAGCCCTCACGATTGCCGACGATTTCAGCGGATTCGGTAGCGAGATCACCACCCTGCGCAAGAATCTGCGGGGCGCGGGCTGCGAGTTGTTCGACAGCTTCCCGCCGTATGGGGCCTGGTTCCGCCGGCGCTTCGGCATCGAGCACGAGCAGGCCCTGGAGCTTTTCCACCAGACGGTGTCGATGAAGTCGGTGGGCAACCTCACCGACTTCGTGCGCAGCCACATGCTCGAGCCCTTCGATGTGGGCGGGCGAATCGAGGCGTTGATCCGCCACTTCGACGACCTGGACCGGGCGCATCAGGCCGTACTCAAGGCCAAGCGACAGGTGGACTTGTTGACGCCCCTGGTCGATGACGGGGCGCGCCACCGGCTGCTCGCGGCCGAGATCCAGGGCTGGCGGGATGCGCGGGATCAGCTTCGGCCGTACTTCGCCCGCCTCAAGGGCGAGCTGCTGGACCGCCGGCTCTGCTTGCTGGCGGAGGATGCGGCCCGGCTCAATGCGCAGATCGAGCGCCTGGACGCGCAGCGAGAGTCCGAGCGTGTTGAAGTCGGCCGCTTGGAGCGGGCCCTGCGAGACAACGGCGGTGACCGCCTGGAAGAGCTGGCGGCGGAGATGCGCCGTCTCGAGCAGGAGAAGGGACAACGCCAGAAGAAGTCTGGCCGCTTCCAGGAGCTGCTAGCCCGCATTGATGAGGCGGTGCCAGGGGATGAAGCAGGCTTCGTCGCCCAGCAGCAGAGCATCACCCAGCGTGCCGAAGGTTTGCGCGAGCGCATTGCGGACCTGGATAACCGCGAGCGCGAAGAGGACTTCACGTTCCGTAAGGGCCGTGAAGAGCACGCCGCCTTGTCGGAGGAGATCGACAGTCTTCAACGGCGCAAGAGCAACATCGACGCCGCCCAGATCCGCGTCCGCGATGCGCTGTGCGCGGCCCTCGCGATCGGTGAGGATGAACTGCCCTTCGCGGGCGAGCTCATCCAGGTGCGTGATGACGAGCGAGATTGGGAGGGTGCCGCCGAGCGGCTGTTGCGTGGCTTCGGTCTCGCGCTACTGGTGCCGGATGTCCACTACAAGGCCGTTGCAGATTGGGTGGACCGCCAGCATCTGGGCGCCCGGCTGGTGTACTTTCACGTGCGGCAGAGGAAGGTGGCGCAGGGCGCCGGCCTGCATCCGCAGTCGCTGGTGCGCAAGCTCGTAATCAAGCCGGATTCGCCGCACTACGAGTGGCTGGAACAGGAACTGCACCAGCGCTTCGACGTGGCCTGCTGCGACACCGGCGAGCAGTTCCGCCGCGAGGCCCGTGCCATCACGCGCGCCGGTCAGATCAAAGACCCGAGCGGTCGCCACGAGAAGGACGACCGCAGCCGGATCGCCGATCGCAGCCGCTACGTGCTTGGCTGGAGCAATGCCGACAAACTGCGGGCGTTGCGCGATCAGCGGCAGTGTCTGGAGACAAATTTGGCCCTGCTTGGACAGCGCATCGGCGAGATCCAGCAGGCACGCAACGAACTGCGGGGCCGACTGGATGCACTCAGCAAGCTGGAAGAGTTCACGCGTTTCGCGGACATCGACTGGATGAGCCTGGCTCGCCAGATTGCTGCACTCGCCGAGGAGCGTGCACGGCTGGAAGCCGCATCGGACACGCTGCAGGAGCTCGGGCGTCAGCTCAAGGCGGCGCAAGATCGGCTCACGGATACGGAACGCAAGCGCGACGAGGCTCGGGACAAACGTGCTGAGATCACAACCAAGTATGCGACGGCACAGGACCTGCGGAATCAGGCGGTCCGGATTTGGGACGAAGCGCCGCTGACCGAGGTGCAGAGCGAGCGTCTGGATGGCTGGCGTTCGCAAGCGCTGGGCGAGCATCAGCTGTCGGTCGAGTCCTGCGACAACCGTGAGCAGGAGTTGCGCAGGTGGCTGCAGGAGCGCATCGACGCGGAGGACAAACGCCTCGCGCGGCTGACCGAGCGCATCGTCAACGCCATGCGTGGCTTCAAGGAGGAGTTCAAGGCCGAGACCGTCGAGATCGACGTGAGCCTTGCGGCGCTGCCGGAGTACGAGCGGATGCTAACCGGATTGAAGGGCGACGACCTGCCGCGCTTCGAGGTGCGCTTCAAGGAGCTGCTGAACGTCAATACCATCAACGAGATCGCCAACTTCAACGCCCAGATTGCCCGTGAGCGGGAGACGATCAAGGAGCGCGTCGACTTCATCAACCAGTCGCTCCAAGTCATCGACTACAACCCCGGTCGGTACATCAAGCTGGTGGCGCTGCCCAGCCCGGATGCGGAGATCCGCGACTTTCAGCAGGATCTGCGGGCGTGCACCGAGGGCGCGATGACGGGCTCGGCCGACGAACAGTATTCGGAAGCCAAGTTCCTGCAGGTCAAGGCCATCATCGACCGCTTCCGAGGCCGAGAAGGACTGTCGGACGCCGACCGGCGCTGGACCGCCAAGGTCACCGACGTACGCAACTGGTTTCTGTTCTCGGCCAGCGAGCGCTGGCGCGCCGATGGTGCCGAGCACGAGCATTACTCGGACTCGGGCGGCAAGTCGGGCGGGCAGAAGGAGAAGCTGGCCTACACCGTGCTGGCTGCGAGCCTGGCCTACCAGTTTGGTCTGGAATGGGGTGCGGTGCGTTCGCGGTCATTCCGCTTCGTCGTCATCGACGAGGCGTTCGGGCGCGGGTCGGACGAGTCGGCGCAGTACGGGCTGCGCCTTTTCCAGCAGCTCAACCTGCAGTTGTTGATCGTCACGCCGCTGCAGAAGATCCACATCATCGAGCCCTTCGTGGCCAGCGTGGGATTCGTTCACAACGAGGGCGGGCGCGACTCGCGACTACGCTGCCTGTCGATCGAGGAGTACCGAGCGCACAAAGCTGCCGAGACGGCGGAGGGTATGGCGGAAGCCAGGGATGCCGTAGACGGCGCGGCATCATGAACTGGACCACGCCGGCCGATTTGCGCACCCAGGTCCAGCGCTTGTGGGACCGGGGCAACTTGGTGCGGGCGGCTGCAACGGACACCGTTTCGTGGCCGCTGCGCCTGAACCTGAAGGCCCCCACTGCCGCGGACCTGTCCGACCGCTTCGAGGCGGTTCGTGACTGGGTGCGCGCCGTCGCCGATATCCCGCAGGTTCGGATCGAATGGCGGGAGTGGAACCACCGCGTCCAGGGGACGCAGCGGCTCCCGGCGGCCGTCTGGCTTGACACCCTGCAAGACGCCTTGGCATTCATCGGCAAGGCTCGTCAAGCGCAGCGGTTCGAGGCGGTGTGGCAGCAGACGGCAGCCGCGCAGCCCCCGCTGCTGGCGTGGCTATCTCGGAGGCCGATCCAGGCGCTGGAACTGGCCGACCGCTGGGAGCGTCTGCTGGCCGTCGTCGCATGGCTGCAGACTCATCCTCGACCGGCCGTGTACCTGCGCCAGGTCAACGTCCCCGGCGTGGACAGCAAGTTCATCGAGGCCCACCGGGGCGTATTGGCCGAGCTGCTGGATCTGACTCTGGCACCAGAAGTCATCGAGACCGATGCGACCGGCGTCGCACGGTTCACACGCCGATTCGGCTTCCTGGACAAGCCCGTCCGGATTCGGTTTCGCCTGCTCGACCCGGCCTTTCCCAGCCTGCCGGGCTGCGAAGGCCTGCCCGACATCACCCTGGACGCTGCGAGCTTCGCGGCGCTGGCGCTACCGGTCGAGCGCGTCTTCATCACCGAAAATGAGACAAACTTCCTGGCCTTTCCGGAGGTGGCGGGTGCCCTCGTCGTTTTCGGCGCGGGCTACGGCTGGGAGGCGCTGGGGCGCGCGGAGTGGCTGCAGCGATGCCATCTGCACTACTGGGGCGACATCGACACCCACGGGTTCGCCATCCTCGACCAACTGCGTGGTCACTTTCCCGGCGCGGCGTCTTTCCTCATGGACCGGGAGACGCTTCTTGCCCACCGCCTGCACTGGGGCGAAGAGCCCGACCCTGCACGCCATGACTTGTTGCGTCTCATGCCCGGGGAGGCGGCTGTCTATGACGACCTCAGATTCGATCGCCACCAGCCCCGGCTACGACTGGAGCAGGAGCGCGTGGGCTTTGGCTGGCTGTGCGATCGACTGGCGTGTATCCCCTTGGGAGCCCTCGTGGCCCCGCCCCCTTGCTCGTAAGCTCGGGAGGCGCTTTTCCCCTGGGTAAACTACCCCCTACAAGACTTCCCTTCCAAAACAGCGCATTACGCATTGCAGGGGGATGCGCTGTTTTGCCTTGTCGGGCATCGTGTCTCCACGAAATCCGTCTGCCGCACACGCCCCGAGATGGCCGCCGATGTCAAGATCGGGTCCGGTGGTGCGCGGGCGATCGGTTCCGGCTCCAATCGCTGAGCCGACTGCGATTCGTCACAGTAGACCCCGGCCGGCGTGCCGCGGAGAATCGCGGCGCCTTGCTGGCAGGACTCGACATGACGCGAACCGCCGTACTCCGTGCGCTTTTTCGTTCCGCGGCGCCGCCGTTGTGCGCCGTGTTGTGCGTCGCGCTCGTGGCGGCGTGTTCGGGGCGGGGTGCGGGCGATTCGCAGGCCCCGGCCGCACGCATCGTCGACGCACCGAAGGACATCCTGGATCTGCGTGACACGCAGACCCGTTCGCTGCAGTTCGTTCCCGCCGTGTCGCATTCGTTCGCGCCGCACTGTACGGCGGTGGGCAGCATCGATTTCGACGAGGATCGCGCCGTCGCGGTGTTTCCGCCCTATGCGGGGCGCATCGGCAGGGTCTACGTCCGCGTCGGCGATTCGGTGCGGAAGGGGCAGCCGCTCTATACGATCGATAGTCCCGACCTGATCCAGGCGGAGTCCACGCTGATCGCGGCGGCAGGGGTGTACCGGCTCACGACGGAGGCGCTGGCGCGCGCGCGCGGGCTTTATGCCGCCCAAGGGATCGCGCAGAAGGATCTGCAGCAGGCGGTCTCCGATCAGCAGACGGCGGCGGGGAACTACGATGCCGCGCGCAAGGCGTTGCGGCTGTTGGGCAGGAGCCGGCGGGAGATCGAGGCGATCGCGGCTCGGCGGCGGGTCGATCGCGCGCTGGTGGTGACGAGCCCGGTTGTCGGGCAGGTGACGGCGCGCGTGGCGCAAGCGGGGCTCTACGTGCAGCCGGGCACGGCGCCGGCGCCGGTCAGCGTGGCGGATCGTTCCACGGTATGGATGAACGCCGACGTCGCCGAAGCCGACCTCCCCCGCATCCGCAAAGGGGCGGCGGTGCGGGCGCAACTCATGGCATTCCCCGGTCGCGAGTTCGCGGGCACGGTCGACGTGGTCGGCGCTGCCGTCGATCCCGGCACCCACACGGCGGTCGTCCGATCGGCGTTGCGGGATCCGGGGGGCGCCTTGCATCCCGGAATGCTGGCGCACTTCGTCATCCAGGCGGGAGATCCCGTCGTCGGCGTTGCGGTGCCGCCGGATGCCGTCGTGCGCGAAGGCGACGGCACGATGACGGTGTGGGTGACGACGGATCAGCACCATTTCACGCGCCGGGTGGTGAAGACCGGCATGCGGCAGGATGGGCTCGTGCAGATCGTCGACGGACTGCAGGCCGGCGAAGTGGTCGTCGGCAAGGGGGCCTTGCTGCTCAGCAACCTGTACGCGGGCACTCCCGAGTAGCCGGCAGCCGACAGGAAGCGCATCCCGTGTTGCGGAAGATCCTGGCCTTCGCCCTCGCGCGCCGCGCGCTCGTCGTGTTCGGCGTGGTGATGTTCGTCGCGGCCGGGATGGCGGCCGTCGAAAAGCTCAACGTCGAGGCCTATCCCAATCCGGCGCCGGTGATCCTCGAGATCACCGCCCAGGCGCCCGGCATGTCGGCCGAGGAGATGGAGCGCTACTACACCATCCCGATGGAGATCGGTCTCTACGCCACGCCGGGGATCGCCAACATCCGGTCGACCTCGTTCTACGGCCTGTCGTTCGTGCGCGTCACCTTCCGGTACGGCATCGACTATTTCTTCGCCTATACCCAGGCGGCGCTGGCGCTGCAGCAGAACGTGGCCCTGCCGGGCGGCCAGACGCCGCAGATCCAGCAGTCCAGTCTGGTGGGCGAGGTCTACCGCTATCAGATCGTCGGGCCCCCGCATTTCGGCGTGACGAATCTGCGGACGGTGCAGGACTGGATCGTCGCGCGGCGCCTGTCGACGATTCCCGGTGTGGCGGCGGTGAACAGCTGGGGCGGCACCACCAAGGAATTCCAGGTGCAGGCGGATCTGCCGAGGATGCAGGCCTACGGCGTCACCGTGCCCCAGCTCATGAGCGCGCTGGGCAACGCCAACCTCAACGTCGGCGGCCGCGAGATTTCCTTGGGCGAACAGTCGGTCAACATCCGCGGCATCGGCTTGATCGACGACGGCGGCGCCGACGATCTCACCAAGGGGTATCGGGTACGGGATATCGAAAACATCGTGCTTGCGCAGTCCAACGGCGTGCCGGTGCGCGTCAAGGACATCGGCACCGTCAAGGTGGGCCATATGCCGCGGCTTGGCATCGCGGGGCGCGACCACGATGACGACATCGTCGCCGCCATCGTGGTGATGAGCCGCACCGAGCACACGAACCACATCGTTCCGAAGATCGAGGCGATGGTTCGGCGCATGAATTACGACGGCAGCCTGCCGCCGGGGGTGCGCATCGTGCCGTACTACGACCGCACGTCGCTCGTGCACGTCACGACCGAGACGGTGGTGCACAACCTCGTCGTCGGCTGCCTGCTGGTGTTCCTGATCCAGTGGATCTTCCTGGGCGACCTGCGCAGCGCGATCATCGTCGGGGTCAACATTCCGTTCGCGCTGCTCTTCAGCATCATCCTGCTGGTGCTGCGCGGCGAGGACGCGAACCTGCTGTCGATCGGCGCGGTCGACTTCGGCATCATCATCGACTCGGCGGTGATCCTGGTCGAGAACGTATTCCGCAATTTCCAGGCGGGCAAGGACGTCCAGCGGCGGCTGATCGAGGATCTGGCCGAAGGGCAGGTCGGCGCCGATCCTTCGCATGCGGGGGACATGGGCGAGACGCCGGGATGGAGCGACCGTCTGCGCCTCATCTATGTGAGCGCGTTCCAGGTCGACAAGGCGGTGCTCTTCTCGCTCGCGGTGACCCTGGCCGCGTTCGTGCCGCTCTTCACCATGCAGGGCGTCGAGGGGCAGATCTTCGGGCCGATGGCGCGCACCTACGGCTACGCCTTGGCGGGCGCGTTGATCGCGACCTTCACCGTGACGCCGGTGCTGGCGTCGTTCCTGCTGCCCAGGCACGTCGAGGAAGTCGAAACGGTGGTCGTGCGCCGGCTGCGCGCGCTCTACACGCCGGCGCTGCGCTGGGCCCTTGCGTACCGGGGCCGGGTGGCGGCCGGCGGCGTCGTCTTCCTGGTCGTCTGCGGTCTGCTGGCCTCGCGGCTGGGGTCGGAATTCCTGCCGGCGCTGGAGGAGGGAAACTACTGGATCCGCGTGTCGCTGCCGCCGACGATGACCCTGGCGGCGGGTACCGAGGCAACGCGCAAGGTGCGCGAGATCCTGTTGCGCCACCCGGAGATCATCACCGCGGTGTCGCAGCACGGCCGGCCCGACAACGGCAGCGATGCGTCGCCGCTGTCGAACGTCGAGATCTTCGCGCCGCTCAAGCCGTTCGACGAATGGCCGTCCGGTCTCACCAAGGAGCGGCTCACCGCGCAACTGGCGCGGGAGATCCACAACGCCGTGCCCGGGGTGGGTCTGAACTTCTCGCAGTACATCCAGGACAACGTCGAAGAGGCGCTCTCGGGCGTCAAAGGGGAAAACTCCGTCAAGATCATCGGGCCGAATCTCGCCGTCCTGGAGCGTCTGGCCGGCGCGGTCGAGGACCAGCTGCGGCAGGTTCCGGGCGTCACCGATCTGGGGGTCTTCCACGTGCTCGGCCAGCCCAACCTCGACATTCGCATCGATCGGGAGCGGGCGGCGCGCTACGGCCTCAACACCGGCGACGTCGCGACGGTGATCCGCGTGCTGCTGGGCGACGGCGTCGCGACCCAGATCCTGGAGGGCGACCGGACGTTCAATCTGACGGTGCGCCTGGCGCCGAAATATCGTGACGATATCGCGGCGATCGGCGACATTCCCGTCGGGTACCCGACGCAGGGGGGCGGCAATGCGGGCGCGACGGCCTATATCCCGCTGCGGGAACTGGCGACGATCCACCTCGATACCGGGGCGTCCTACATCTATCACGAGAGCGCGGCGCGCGATATTCCGGTGAAGTTCAGCGTGCGCGGCCGCGATCTCGGCAGCACCGTGGCCGATGCGCAGCGCCGCATCCGGGAGCACGTGCAGCTGCCCAACGGCTATCGTCTCGAGTGGGCAGGCGAGTTCGGCGAGTTGCAGCAGGCGAAGCACCGGCTCGCCGTCATCGTCCCGGTGAGCCTCGCGCTCATCCTGATGCTGCTCTACGGCCTCTTCAACTCGATGCGCGACAGCCTGCTCGCGCTGTCCGGCATTCCGTTCGCCGTCGGCGGCGGCATTCTCGCGTTGTCCGCCATGGGACTGCCGTTCAGCATTTCCGCGGCGATCGGCTTCGTCTCGCTGTTCGGCGTGTCGGTGATGAACGGCATTCTGCTGATCACGTACTACAACCAGCTGCGGGCATCGGGCCTGGACGGGGTGGAGGCCATGTTCCATGCCGCCGGACAGCGGATGCGGCCGATGCTGATGACCGCGCTGTCGGCGTGCATCGGCCTGCTGCCGGCGGCGCTTTCGCATGGCATCGGCAGCCAGGTGCAGCGCCCGCTCGCCACCGTGGTCGTCGGCGGCCTGCTGATCGGCCCCATCGTTCTGCTGCTGGTGGTGCCGGCGATGCAGACCCTGCTGCTGCATGGCCGCGGTGCCGGCACGGCGGGCGGTTCGCACACGGAGGGCGGAACATGAGTCGCGCCCGCAGCGGAGGGTGGGGAAAGGCGTGCGCCGGGGCGTTGACGGCGCTGCTGGCGGGCTGCGCCGTCGGCCCCGACTACCACCCGCCCGCCGCACCGCAGGCGAGGGGCTATGCGCCCCGGCCGATGAAACCGGTGACGGCCGCGGCGCCGGGTGTGCAAGCCGGGACGGCGCAGCGCTTCGAGACGGGCGGCGACGTCCCCTATGCCTGGTGGACGCGCTTCGGCTCGCCCCGGCTCGACGCCCTCGTCGCGCGGGCCCTGCGGAACAATCCCAACATCGCGGCGGCGCAATCCGCCCTGCATCAGGCGCAGGAAATGACTGCCGCGCAGCGGGGCTATTCGTATCCGACCGTGAGCGCGCAGTTCACGCCGCAGCGTCAATTGCTGGCGGGCAACCTGGGCGGAAATTCCCCCGGCATCCAGGGCAACGGCACCATCATCCAGACCTGTCAGAACGCGAGCGCGCCCTACAACTGCGGCGTGACGTACAACATGTATCTCTCGCAGCTGGCGGTGGGCTTCGTCCCGGACGTCTTCGGGGCCAATGCCCGCCAGATCGAGTCCTTGCAGGCCCAGGCCGACACCGCGCGGTTCCAGATGGAGGCGGCCGCCATCGCGCTGGCGGACAATGTCGTCGCCGCGGCGGTGCAGGAGGCGGCGCTGCGCGCGCAGATCGCCGCGACCCGGCGTCTGGTCGACGCCAACGCCGAAATGCTGGCGATCCTGCGCGCCCGGTTCCGGCTGGGGTACGCGATGCGCGCGGACGTCGCCGCCCAGGAACTGGCGCTGGCGCAGGCGCGGCAGCAACTGCCGCCGTTGCGCAAGCAGATCGAGCAGACCCGCGACCTTCTGCGCGCACTGGTGGGCGATCTGCCCGACGCGGGCGGGGATGCCGGATTTGATTTTGCCGGCCTGCGCTTGCCGACCGATCTGCCGGTGAGCCTGCCGTCGCGGCTCGTCGCGCAGCGCCCCGACGTGCGCGCGGCGGAGGCCCAGATGCATGCGGCGAGCGCGCAGGTTGGGGCGGCGATCGCCGCGCGGCTGCCGCAGTTCTCGATCGATGCGGCAGCGGGGGGGATCGCGTCGAAGATCTCGCAGATGTATTTCACCGGCGGGCCGTTCTGGGTCGTGACCGGCAACGTCGCGCAGACGCTCTTCGACGGCGGCACCTTGAAACACCACGAACGCGCGGCCAAAGCCGCGCTGCGCCAGGCGCAGGATCAGTACCGGGCGACGGTCGTCGCGGCGTTCCAGAACGTCGCCGACACGCTCCATGCGTTGCAGGCGGACGCCGATGCCTTGCGCGCCGCCGCCGACGCGGAGCGGGCGGCCGCCGCCGCCCTGGAGGTCAGCCGGCGCCAATACGATGCCGGCTATGTCGACCGCCTGGCCTTGCTGGCCGCCCGGCAGTCCTATGAGCAGGCCGCCGTCGGGCTGGTGCAGGCGCAGACCGCCCGCTACACCGATACGGCGGCGCTGTTCCTGGCGTTGGGGGGCGGGTGGTGGAATCGGCCGGCGCAATGACCGGCGTCGCCGGTCGGCGCCATCGTGCCGCCCGACGCTACCGGGTCGCTAGCTCCGTTTCGCCGCCGGGGCGATGCCCAGTTGTGCGAAAAGGTCGCGGTTGCGCACCGCCTGCACAGCGACCCGCAGGCGGGTTGCCGCGACCACGGCCTGCAGTTCCGACAGCGCCACGTCGAAATCGCGGTTGACGATGACGTAGTCGGCGTCGGGCGCGTGGGCGATTTCCTCGGCTGCACCCTCCAGCCGTCGGCGGATCACCGCTTCGCTGTCCTGTCCACGCTTGTGCAGGCGTTCGGCCAGGGCTTCCATCGACGGCGGGAGGATGAAGATTTCCACCGCCGGCGGGAAGAGCGCCTTGACCTGGGCTGCACCTTGCCAGTCGATTTCCAGCAGCACGTCGGTCCCCGCGGCGAGAAACTCCTCGATCACCCGGCGGGAGGTGCCGTAGTGGTTGCCATGGACCTGTGCGGTTTCGAGGAAGTCGCCGTGCTCCTTGCGCCGCTGGAAGTCCTCGACGGTGAGGAAGTGGTATTCGCGGCCGTTCACCTCTCCCGGCCGCGGTGCGCGCGTGGTGCAGGAGATCGACAGCGAGAGCTGCGGGTCGCGGGCGAGCAGCGCGTTGACGAGGGAGGACTTGCCGGCGCCGGATGGCGCGACGACGAGGAATAGCTGGCCGGCGGATCCAGCGTTGGGCACATTCGGTACCGGTTGCATGGTGATGGTCTTGGCGTTGGACGGATCGGAGTTTGGCATGAAGCAGATCCGGATTCCCGGCGTCGCGGCCGAACCGGTCGACGATCAGTTCGGAGGATGGCGTTCGAGGATCGCCAGCAGGGCCATTCCGCGGCGGTCGGGTCCGAATGCATACCGGTCCGACGGCGGACGCCCGAACCCCCATATCGCGGCCATCTGCACTCCGCTGTCGGCGACTTGCTGGATCGACTTGCGCTCGGGAGTCTGACCGGAAAATCCGAATTCGCCGAGGAACACGGGCCGGCAGGCCTGACGGCTGCGGCGCACGATCATCGGCAACGCATCGAAGATCGTGCCGCGGTCCCATGGGCGTGCGGCCGGCTTCTCGGGGTAGACATGGATGGATGCGACCGCGATTCCCGGGGCCGTTTCGGCGGCGAGGGCGCGGAGGAAATCCGCGTGTCCGTCCGGTGTCCAGCCGGCGTGCTCGAAGAGATGTTCGGCGGCGGGGCGCGGCAGGGCATTGCCCGAGTCGAAGAGATGGCGGTCGCCTGCCGCCCGCAGCGTGGCCGCGAGGCGCCGGTTCAGCGCCACCAAGCCCGCACGCGAGTGGCGCGCTCGGGGGAAATCGATCTGGAGGTTTCCTTCGTTGGTGAACTCGACGAGCCAGATCGTCGGGTCGCTGCCGAAACGCCGACCGAATTCGCGCAACACCGCGTCGAGAAATGCCGACGTCCGGCTTGCCGGGTTGCGGCTCGCCGACGGCGGTTCCCCGAAAAAAACGGAATATGGGTCGACGTTCCAGAAGACGTCCACTACCGCCCCGATGTGCCGCGCGCGCAGATCGGCCAGAAATATGCCAAGGCGGTCGAAGTATCGCTTGCGGTGGGCGACGAAATCGCCGATTTGGGGGGCCGGCGTACCGGGCTGATACCGGGCCCAGGGACCAAACGCCATCCGGATGAAGGGCACCTTGGCCGCGGCGAGCGCATCGAGGTAGGGAAGGTAGGCGCCGCGATCGCCGTCCCGGGAAAATTTCCAGAAGCCGTTGACGAAATTGACGCCGATCGCCTTCACCGGGCCGCGATCGTCGACAATGCGGCAATCCGAGATATGCAGAAGACCGTCGGCCCGCGCTTCGCCGCCAATGCAGAACAGCGCGATCACGCAGGCTGCCGCGTGGCGCGCGGATCGAAGGCGCTTTGGCAGCTTCGACATCCGATGAATCCATTTTCCCGGGGCGGTCGCGTGGCGCGCGGGTGCGCGCTACTCGAGGTTCTGCACCTGCTCCCGCATCTGTTCGATGAGCAGCTTCAGTTCGACGGCCGCGGTCGTCATCTCGATCGCGCTTGCCTTCGACGCGATGGTGTTGGCTTCGCGGTTGAGTTCCTGCATCAGGAAGTCGAGCCGGCGCCCCACGCCGCCGCCGGCGTCGAGCGTGCGGCGGACTTCGGCGACGTGCGCGCCCAGGCGATCCATCTCTTCGGCGACGTCGGCGCGCATGCCGTGCATCGTCAACTCCTGGCGGATGCGGTCCGAGAGTTCTTCGCGCGCGATGCCGCTGCCGGCCAACGCGTTGCCGAGCGCCTGGGTCATGCGCTCGTTGAGGCGCCGCTCCATTTCGGCGAGGATCCGGGGAACGAGGGTACGCAGTTGCACCAGGATCTCGTCGATCCGGGTGCAGCGTTCGCGCAGTGCCGTACGCAATTGCGCGCCTTCGCGCAGGCGCGATTGGCGCAAGCCTTGCAAGGCTTCGTCGAATGCGGCCAGCAGAGGCTCGCGCCAGGACTCGGCGGCGGCATCGCCGGTTTCGATGACCCCGGGCCAGCGCAGGATCTCGCCGACGTCGAGCGGCCGGGCATCGGTGGCCACCTTGGCAACCGAACGCCCCAGTTCCAGCAGATGGGTGAGCGCCGTCGGGTTGATCCGGGCGCCGCTGGCGGTCGGATCGCGGCCGAGGGCCACGCGGCAGTCGAGCTTGCCGCGCGAAATGGCCGCGCCGATGCGCTCGCGGATCACCGGCTCCGTGGCGCGGACCTCATCCGGAAGGCGGAGGGAAAGCTCCAAAAAGCGTCCGTTTACGGACCGGATTTCGACGGTTACCGTGCCGGAAGTCGTGGTTTTCGTCGCATCGGCAAAGCCGGTCATGCTTGCCACATCACCCATGCGGGGGCCTCGTTTCTATGGGATGAAAGGAAAATCGGGTACCCTTCGCGGGAACCCCGGCGAACCTGTATTCACCATGGCGTCCCAGACCAATTCGGCCCTTCCCGAAGGGTTTCAACTCGGCAGCTATCGAATTGTAAAGAAGATATCGAGCGGCGGCTTCTCGATCGTCTACCTTGCGCAGGATGAGCACGGCAATTCGGTCGCGATCAAGGAATACATGCCGGCGACGCTGGCGCAGCGCAAGCCGGGCGAGCTTGCGCCGTATGTTCCGCCGGAGAGCTTGAACACCTACCGCATCGGCCTGAAGTGCTTCTTCGAGGAGGGGCGGGCGCTGGCGTCGATCTACCACCCCAACGTCGTGCGCGTGCTCAACTTCTTCCGCGGCAACGACACCGTCTACATGGTGATGCAGTACGAGTCCGGGCGGTCGCTCCAGGAGCACGTGCTGCGCAACCGCAACAAAGACCAGAAGGACGTGCTGTCCGAGCGGTTCATCCGCCGCGTGTTCACCCAGGTGATGAACGGACTGCGCGAGGTCCACGCGAACCGCCTGCTGCACCTGGACGTCAAGCCGGCCAACATCTATCTGCGGATGGACGGCGCGCCGATCCTGCTCGATTTCGGCGCTGCGCGCCAGACGCTGCAGCGCGATTTCAGCAAGGTCTATCCGATGTACACGCCGGGGTTCGCCGCGCCCGAGCTCTACAAGCGCGATGCCGAACTCGGCCCCTGGACCGACGTCTACAGTGTCGGCGCCTGCATCTATGCCTGCATGTCGGGCATGCCGGCGCAGGAGGCCGACCAGCGCATGAAGGGGGACAAGATGCCCCAGGCGTTGCGGTCGTTCCGCGGCCTGTACTCGAACGAACTGATCTCGATGACCGAGCGCTGCCTGCGCCTGAATTCGCTGGAGCGGCCGCAGACGGTGTATGCGGTGCAGAAGGAATTGCTCAACAACGTGCCGGAAGTCCCCGAGTTCTCGGTGTTCGAGCGCGCCGGGGCGCGCGTGCGCCACTTCCAGGAGCGTCTTTCGCAATTCGCGAAGGACCACGACATCACCTGGTTCTGACCGATCATGCGGTTCTCCATCTATCAGGAAAGCAAGATCGGCGGCCGCAAGGTCAATCAGGACCGCATGGGCTATCTGTACACCCGCGACTGCCTGCTGATGGTGGTGGCGGATGGCATGGGCGGCCATGCGCGCGGCGAGGTGGCGGCCCAACTGACCGTGCAGACGGTGGCGGCGATGTTCGAGCGCGAGGCCAAACCCCGGCTGGCGAATCCGGCGCGCTTTCTCGAGAATGCGATCCAGGTGGCGCACCGCGAACTGCACCGCTATCGCGCCGAGCATGGGATGCCGGAGGCGCCGCGTACGACGATCGTGGTGTGCGTCGTGCAGCATGGCGTGGCGACCTGGGCGCATGCCGGCGATTCCCGGTTGTACTGGATCCGCGACGGTGCGATCGTCGACCGCACGCTCGACCATTCGCGTGTGCACCATCTCGTGAGTTCGGGACTGATCCGGGCGGAAGACGCGAAGGATCATCCGGAGCGCAACCGGATCTTCAATTGCCTGGGAGCCGACATCGATCCGGTGGTGCAGATCGGCAAGCCGGCCACCCTGCGCTTCGGCGACGTGCTGCTGCTGTGCACGGACGGCTTGTGGGGTAGCCTGTCGGATCGCGAGGTCGTCGGCCCGTTCACCGGGCAGACGGTGATGCGCGCCGTGCCGGACCTGGTGGAGACGGCGCTCGCGGCCGGCGGCCCCGAGGCCGACAACTGCACGGCCATGGCGATGTCCTGGGCCGGCGCCGCGGTCGACGACTGGATGGGCGGCCGCGACTTCGGCGTGTCGACGCGGGAGATCCCCGAGGGTGCGATCGCGTCGACGGTGCAGATGCCGCGCGCCGGAGAGGACCCGGGCGTGCTCACCGACCAGCAGATCGACGAGGCGATCTCGGAAATTCAGAACGCGATTCAACGGAGTTCAAAATGGGTGCGGGGACAGTGATGGTTCGGGGTGGAAGCCGCGGTGTCGACGAAATGCGGCCGGTGGCCATCCAGCGCGGGGCGACGCGCCATGCCGAAGGGTCGGTGCTGGTGTCGTTCGGCGATACGAAGGTGCTGTGCACGGCCTCGGTGACGGACGGCGTGCCGTCCTTCCTGCGCGGCAAGGGCCAGGGCTGGCTCACCGCCGAGTACGGCATGCTGCCGCGTGCCACCGGCACGCGCAGCGAGCGCGAGGCGGTGCGCGGCAAACAGAACGGGCGCACGATCGAAATCCAGCGGCTGATCGGACGCAGCCTGCGTTGCGTCGTCGATATGGCGGCGCTCGGCGAACGCACGATCCAGATCGACTGCGACGTGCTGCAGGCCGACGGCGGCACGCGCACCGCATCGATCACCGGGGCATACGTCGCCCTGGTCGATGCCGTGCGCTGGATGCGGACGCGGTTCGATCTCCCGGCCGATCCGTTGCGCGACGCGGTGGCGGCGGTGTCGGTGGGGATCGTCGACGGGGCGGTGCTCCTCGATCTCGACTATGCGGAGGACTCGCGCTGCGATACCGACATGAACGTCGTGATGACCGGCGCCGGCGGCTTCGTCGAGGTCCAGGGGACGGCCGAGGGGGCGGCGTTCCCGCGTGCGCAACTCGATGCGATGCTCGCATGCGCGGAGGGCGGAATCCGGCAACTGCTCTCGGCCCAGCGGGCGGCGCTGGGCGCATGACCGCCGGCAGCTCCGATCCCGGGGCGAGGGCCGGGAAGGACGATGCGGCGCGCCGCATCGTGCTGGCATCGAACAACGCGGGCAAGTTGGCCGAGCTGCAGGCGCTGCTGGCGCCCCTCGGCGTCGCGGTGCGCACGCAAGGCAGCCTCGGCATCGCGGCGGCGGACGAGCCGCATGAGACTTTTCTGGAAAATGCGCTCGCCAAGGCGCGCCACGCGGCACGCCTCAGCGGGCTGCCGGCGCTGGCCGACGATTCCGGTCTGTGCTGCGATGCCTTGCACGGCGCGCCGGGCGTGCGCTCCGCGCGCTTCGCCGGCGAGCACGCGAGCGATGCCGAGAACAATGCGCTGCTCGTGCGCATGCTCGACGGCGTTGCCGATCGCGCGGCCCACTACGCGTGCGTCGTGGTCGCGGTGCGCGCCGCCGCGGACCCCGAGCCGCTGGTTGCGGAGGGGCGCTGGAACGGCCGCATCGTCGACCAGCCGGCGGGCGCGGGCGGTTTCGGCTATGACCCGTATTTCGGGCTTCCGGAGTCTGGTTGCACCGCGGCCCAACTCGATCCGGCGGCAAAGAATCGCGTCAGCCATCGCGGCCAGGCGATGCGGGCGATGGCGGAACTGCTGCGGGTGCGCTGGGGGTGGTAGCAACGATCCTGCCCCCACTTTCCCTGTACATCCACGTTCCGTGGTGCGTCCGGAAGTGCCCCTATTGCGATTTCAACTCCCATGCCGTGCCCGCCGGCGAGGCGATCCCCGAGCAGGCCTATCTCGATGCCCTGATCGGGGATCTCGAATCGACCTTGCCGGCGGTATGGGGCCGCACGGTGCGCAGCGTGTTCTTCGGCGGCGGCACGCCGGGGCTGTTGTCGGGGCCGGGGGTCGCGCGGCTGCTGGCGGAAATCCGCGCCCGCATCACGCTCGAACCGGGGTGCGAGATCACGCTGGAAACCAACCCCGGCGCGCTGGAGGAGGGACGGTATGCGGCGTTTCGCGACGCCGGCGTGAACCGCCTCTCGATCGGCGTGCAGTCCTTCGATGACGCCAGCCTGCGCCGGCTGGGCCGGGTGCACGACGGCGGGCAGGCCGAGCGGGCGATCGAATCGGCGTTGCGCTCATTCGACAACGTCAATCTGGATCTGATGATCGGCCTTCCCGGCCAGGCGGAAGCGGCGGCACGACAGGACGTCGTGCGCGCGCTGGGATTCGGGACGACGCATCTGTCGGTCTATCAGTTGACGATCGAAGCCAACACCGTGTTTGCCAAGTTTCCGCCGCCGTTGCCGGAGGAGGATGTCGTGGCGCGGGCCCAGGAGGAAATCGACGGCCTGCTCGCGCAGGCGGGGTTCGAACATTACGAGGTGTCGGCCTATGCGCGGCCGGGGCGGCGCTGCCGGCACAACCTCAACTACTGGATGTTCGGCGATTACCTCGGCATCGGCGCCGGCGCGCACGCCAAGGTCACCTCGCCGGGAGGGGGCGTGCTGCGCGAAGAGCGATTCCGCGCGCCGGAGTCCTACCTGCGCAACGCCGTGCAGGGGCAATTCGTTTCCCAGCGTCGCATGGTGGCTGCCGACGATCTCGTCTTCGAATTCGCGCTCAACGCGTTTCGCCTGCGGGACGGTTTTGCGCCGTCCCTGTTGGCGGAGCGCACCGGCCTCGGCCCGGAGAAGTTCGAGCCCGGGCTGCGGGAGGGCGTGCGGCGCGGGTTGATCGCGCGGCATCCGGAGCGGATCGCGCCGACCGGGCTGGGAATGCGCTTCCTGAACGACCTGCAGGCGCTCTTCCTGCCGGCGGGCGACGGTGGTGCATCCGAAGTCGCCGCGGACTCGTGATGGGCGATCTTGGTGCGAAACCGCACCAAGATGGTGCGCCCGGGCTTGTCCGCCGGCGGGCGGACAGCAGAAAGCCGTTCCGCTTTCGCAAGGAACTTACAGGCATAATTCCTGCTTGCATATTTTCCCGTTCAGCGGTTTTCTAATTTTGGAGGAGAGGAATCGATGGGGTCGGCCAATGACGTCATGAAGATGATCGCGGATAACGAAGTCAAGTTCGTTGATCTGCGGTTCACGGATACCCGCGGCAAGGAGCAGCATGTCTCCGTGCCGACCAAGATGTTCGATGCGGAAAAGTTCACCGACGGCCACGCCTTCGACGGCTCGTCGATCGCCGGCTGGAAAGGCATCGAAGCGTCGGACATGCTGCTGATGCCCGATCCTTCGTCGGCGCGCATGGATCCGTTCCGCGAGGAAAACACCCTCATCCTCACCTGCGACGTGCATGAGCCGAACACCGGCAAGGGCTACGAGCGCGATCCGCGTTCGCTGGCGCACCGCGCCGAGGCATATCTGAAGTCGAGCGGCATCGGCGACGTCGCCTACTTCGGTCCGGAACCCGAATTCTTCATCTTCGATTCCGTGACCTGGAACGTCGACATGTCGGGTTCGTTCGTCAAGATCAAGTCCGAAGAAGCGCCGTGGTCGACCGGCATCGAATACGACGGCGGCAACCTGGCGCACCGCGCGCCGGTCAAGGGCGGCTACTTTCCGGTCCCGCCCGTCGATTCGCTGCAGGACATCCGCTCCGAGATGTGCCTGCTGCTCGAGCAGCAGGGCGTCGAGGTCGAGGTGCACCACCATGAAGTCGCGGCCCCGGGCCAGTGCGAGATCGGCACGAAGTTCAGCAGCCTGGTGACGCGCGCGGACTGGATGCAGATCCTGAAGTACACGGTCTGGAACGTCGCCGCGTCGTATGGCAAGACCGCGACCTTCATGCCGAAACCGGTGGTCGGCGACAACGGCTCGGGCATGCACGTGCACCAGTCCGTGTGGAAGGACGGCCAGAACCTCTTCGCCGGCAACGGCTACGCCGGGCTGTCCGAGTTCGCGCTCTATTACATCGGCGGCATCATCAAGCACGCCCGCGCGCTCAACGCGATCACCAACCCCGGAACCAACTCGTACAAGCGCCTGGTGCCCGGATTCGAGGCGCCGATCAACCTGGCGTACTCGGCGCGCAACCGCTCGGCGGCCTGCCGCATCCCCTTCGTCTCGAGCCCGAAGGCGCGTCGCGTCGAAGTGCGCTTCCCGGACCCGACCGCCAACCCCTACCTGGCGTTCGCGGCGCTGTTGATGGCCGGCCTGGACGGCGTGCAGAACAAGATCCACCCTGGCGACCCGATCGACAAGAACCTGTACGACCTCGAGCCGGAAGAGGCCGCCAAGGTGCCGACGGTGGCCCACAGCCTGGACCAGGCCCTCGAAGCGCTGGACAAGGATCGTGAGTTCCTGACCCGCGGCGGGGTGTTCTCGAACGACATGATCGATGCGTACATCGCGCTCAAGCATGAGGAAGTCACCCGCTTCCGCATGACCACGCATCCGGTCGAGTTCGACATGTACTACAGCGCGTAACTGCGGTGCACACGGCTCCCGCATTCCCGGCCCGCTCCCCCGAAGGGGCGGATCCGGGGGCGCGGGCGGCCGCGGGTACGGCGGAAAACGAAAAGGGCGGCCGGATGGCCGCCCTTTTTTCGGGGGTTTCCTCCCGGGCGCAACGGGGTAGACTTTCCCCGTTTCGCACTTCCTCCCCGAGCCATGCGCAGCGTCACGATCCTGGTTGCCGTTCTTGCCGCGCTTGCCGGAGGAGTCGCGGCGGGCCGTGCCGCAGCGGCGCCGCTCGACAGTGTTTACGAGTGCACCGATGCGGATGGGAACCGGAGCTACCAGAACGTTCCGGATTCCTCGTCCTGCCGTCGCCTGGACGGTCTGGTTGCCAGCGTTCCCACGCCGGAGCGATCCCGCGTGCGTCGGGCGCATCCGCGGCGACCGTATGTGATGGAAACGAATTTCCCGCGGATCAGTCCGGCAACGCAACGGGCGCGCGACCTCGGCCGCCATCGCCTGCTGGAGGACGAACTGCACGCCGAAGAGGGCCGGCTCGCGCGCTTGCGGGCGGAGTACGGTCGGATGCAGTCGCTGGCGGCAACGGGCGGTGCGCCCGGCGGCTCCGGCGATCGGGCGCAGCAGATCTCCGACGACATCGAACGCGCGCGCGAGAACATCACATCCCTGCATCAGGAATTGCTGGCAGGCAACCGGTACTGAGCGTGGCGGGGCCGCGCGGTCGCCGGCATGCCGCGTCGCCTCGATCCGGGTGATGGAACGAGGCCGGATTGCATGATGGAAACGGAACTCGATTTTCTGTCCGTCGCGGTCCTGCTGGTTGACCGCGCCGGCGTCGTCCGCCGCGCCAACGCCGCGGCGGAGACGACCTTCGATCTCTCCCGTCGCCTGCTCGAAGGGCATGCCGCCCGGTCGCTGTTCGTGCAGTCGGTCCAGATCGACGAACTGCTCGCGGGCATCCCGGCCGACGGCGAGTTTCCGCAACGGCGCCTGCTGATGGCGGTGCGCCGCTCGCTGCGCGAGCCGCTGCCGGTGGTGGTGGTCGCCGGGCCCGCCGCCGTGGAGGGTCTGGCGCTGGTCCTCGAAGTGTTCGACCCCGGCGTGGTGGGCAGGGTGATGCGGGAGGACCGTCGTGCCGACATCAGCGAGACCAACCGGCGCCTGCTGCGCAATCTGGCGCACGAAATCCGCAACCCGTTGGGCGGGATCCGGGGCGCTGCGCAATTGCTCGAGTCGGAACTGTCCGGCTCCGACCAGCGCGAATACACGCGCGTCATCATTTCGGAGGCCGACCGGCTGCAATCGCTGCTCGATCGGGTGCTGGCGCCCAGTCGCGGCCCACGCGTCGTCGAGGCAATCAATGTCCACGAGGTCTGCGAGCGGGTGCGTTCGGTCATTCTGGCCGAGCATCCGGTGGGTCTGGAGGTGGTGCGCGACTACGACGCGTCGATTCCCGAAATCCAGGCCGACCGGGAACAGTTGATCCAGGTCCTGCTCAACGTCGTGCGCAACGCCGCCCAAGCGCTGGCGGCGCGCATCGCGCAGGGGGATGCGCGGATCGTGCTGCGGACGCGGATCGCAAGGCAGGTGACGTTCGCACGCTTTCATTGTCCGCTGGCATTGGATTTGCGTGTCATCGACAACGGTCCGGGGGTTGCCGAGGAAATCCGCGAGCGGGTCTTCGATCCGCTCGTCTCGGGCCGCGAGGGCGGCAGCGGCCTGGGGCTGGCGCTGGCGCAGGGGTACATCGAAGACAACGGCGGCATGATCGATTTCGAGACCGAACCGGGACGGACGCAGTTCCGGATTCTGTTGCCGATCGATCGGGCGCCAAGCGAGACGACGGGGTGAGCGCAGCGGCATGAACAGGGACGAAGAGGCAGGGCGGTCCGTTGCGGCGGACAAGTCGGGGGCGTCCGTCTGGGTGGCGGACGACGACCGGTCGATCCGATGGGTGCTCGAAAAGGCGCTGGAGCGGGCCGGCTTGCCGGCGCGGATGTTCGCCAACGCCGCCGAAGTCCTCGAGGCATTGGCGACCGAGCAGCCGCGGGTGCTGGTGTCGGATATCCGCATGCCGGGGACGAGCGGGATCGACCTGCTGCAGGAGGTGAAGCGGCGGGCTCCCGGACTGCCGGTGATCATCATGACGGCGTACTCGGATCTGGAAAGCGCGGTATCGGCGTTTCAGGGCGGGGCGTTCGAGTACCTGACCAAGCCGTTCGACGTCGACAAGGCGATCGCGCTCGTCCGCCGGGCGCTGGATGAAGGGGCGCCGCAGCGCGAGCCGGCCGAGGAATCGGTCGCGCTGCCGGAAATCCTCGGCCAGGCGCCGGCCATGCAGGAGGTGTTCCGCGCCATCGGTCGCCTCTCCCAGTCGAGTGCGACGGTGTTGCTGACCGGGGAGTCGGGAAGCGGCAAGGAAGTGGTCGCGCGGGCGCTGCATCGCCACAGTACCCGGGCGTCCGGACCGTTCATCGCGCTCAACACCGCCGCGATCCCGCGCGACCTGCTGGAGTCGGAATTGTTCGGGCACGAGCGGGGGGCGTTCACCGGCGCCCAGGCCACGCGTCGCGGCCGGTTCGAGCAGGCCGAAGGCGGCACGCTGTTTCTCGATGAGATCGGCGACATGCCGGCGGATCTCCAGACGCGCCTGCTGCGGGTGCTGTCCGACGGGTTCTTCTACCGGGTGGGCGGGCAGCAGCCGATCAAGGCCGATGCGCGGGTGATCGCGGCGACCCACCAGGACCTCGAAGGGCTGGTGCGGGCCGGGCGATTCCGCGAAGACCTCTTTCACCGCCTGAACGTCATCCGCCTGCGTTTGCCGCCGCTGCGCGAACGCCGCGAGGACATTCCGCTGCTGGCGCGGCATTTCCTCGCCCGCAGCGCCAAGGAACTGGGCGTCGAACCGAAGCGGCTCACCGAGGAGGCTTTGCAGTTCCTTTCGCACCTGCCGTTGCCGGGCAATGTCCGTCAGCTCGAGAACCTCTGCCACTGGCTCACGGTGCTGGCGCCGGCGCAATCGATCCGCGTCGAGGATCTGCCCGCCGAGTTGCGGGCGGGGACGATCGCCACGGCGGGAATTCCCGCCGCGGCGGCCGCGGACACCGCGCCCGGCCGGCCCGCGATCGGCGCGGAAGGCGTTTCCGCATCCGCCGCTTCGGTCGTGGCCGATGGCGGCGCACCGCGGCTTGCCCCGGGGGATTGGCGCCTGACCCTGCGGGCCGAGGTGCGCAAGCGTCTGGACGCCGGGGAATCGTCCCTGATGGACGAACTGGCACGCGACTTCGAAACCGTGGTGATCGGCACCGTGCTCGATGCGCTGCACGGGCGGCGCATCGACGCGGCCGCCCGCCTCGGGCTCGGGCGGAACACCATCACCCGCAAGATCCGGGAGCTCAAGCTGGAGCATTCCGCAGACTGAAAGAGGGTGTTCGGCCCGCAAACTTGGGGGCGGAACCTTCGAAGATCGGCCGGCGCCGTCGCATTTCTTTACATTTCAAAAGAAGAATTCGCTTCGAATTTTTCTATCCTTTTGAAAATGCGGGGTTTTTGTTTTTTGGCATCGATGTTGCTTGTTTCTCCCCCGAGCATCGTGTAGTTCAAACGTCGTAAAGGATAGGGGAGAAGCATGATGGCAATTTCCAGGAGCTTTCGAGGCAATCTTCGGGCCGGTGCACTGGCCCTCGCCGTCGGCCTGACCTTCGCCGGGCCGGCGTTTGCTACCGCCAACAACGATGGGCCGCCAACCGGGGCAATCCTGGATCTCAATGGCCAGTCGATCAATCACGGAGCGCCCGTCACGGAGTCGGTGAACTTCACGGCCGGACTGGCAAATACCGCGATCACGTTTGCCTTCCGGGAGGACCCTTCCTTCATCCTTTTCGGTAATGCATCGCTGATCGACAACACGACCTCGAGCGGTAATTTGCTGGCCAACGGCGATTTTTCGGGTGGAACCTATTTGAACAACGGGAATTCGGGCACCCCGAACGGCTGGACCTACGCAAATATCTATGGCGCCACCTTTGGGGGATATGTCTCGGGGGGATGTAGCGGCTTCGCTTCCGGATCCTGCTGGGTTGACGGCGCGGTGCAGGCGTACGACGCAATCAGCCAGACGGTCGCGACAACCGTGGGAAATCAATACACCCTGTCGTTTGCGTATACCGACATCGGCGGCTTGTCGACCTTTTCCGATTTGTCGACCAACGGCAATACGACGAATACCGGCGGGAACGGCGTCGACATCCTGGCCTACGCGCAAGCCGGACTGCCTCCCCCGAGCGTCCCGGAACCGGCCACGCTTGGCTTGCTGGGGATGGCCCTCGTCGGCGCGGGCGCCGCCCGGCGGATGCGCAACAAGCGGAACTGATCGCCGAGACCGAAGGGGCGGACGGGCGCCGCGACCGACCTATGCCGGTGCGGCGCCCCTGGGTCACCCGATCGTCGCGATGACCGGCGCGTGGTCGCTGGGCTGTTCGTTGCGGCGCGGGCCGACGTCGATGGCGCAGGCCGTGCATTGCGCGGCAAGCGCCCCGCTCAGCAGGATGTGGTCGATGCGCAGGCCCATCTTGCGGCGGAATGCGAGGTTGCGGTAGTCCCACCAGGTGTAGGAACGATCGGCTTGTTCGAACCGCCGGAACGCGTCGTGCAGGCCGAGTGCGAGCAGGCCGCGGAAGGCGGCGCGCTCGGGTTCGGAAAACAGCACCTGGCCTTCCCAGAGCGCGGGATCATGCACGTCGCGCGCTTCGGGGGCGATGTTGAAGTCGCCGGCGAGCGCCAGCCGCGGGTGGCTGGCGAGTTCGCCGCGCAGCCATTGCGCGAGCGCCGTGATCCATTGCAGCTTGTACGCGTACTTGTCGCTGCCGACGCTTTGGCCGTTCGGGAAGTAGGCGCAGACCACGCGGATTCCCGCCGTGGTGACGGCGATCAGGCGTTTCTGCGGGTCGTCCAGCCCCGGCAGGGCCGTCACGATGTCCTGGGCGTCGTCGCCCAGGGTCTCCTTGCGCAGCAGGATGGCGACGCCGTTGTATGTCTTCTGTCCGGCGAACAGGCTGTGGTATCCCGCTTCGTCGAGCGCGGCCACCGGAAAATTCTCGTCGGTGAGCTTGGTTTCCTGCAGGCAGACGACGTCGACCGGTTGCGCCTGCAGCCAGGAAAGGAGCTGTGGCAGCCGGACTTTGAGCGAGTTGACGTTCCAGGTGGCGATGCGCATGGTTGCGGGATCGTACACCGGGGCGGTCGGCGCGCCCGGCGCTTCCGCCTGGACGGGAACTTCGGGCGCGGAGGAACGGCGCCTACCCGAACCGTCCGGTGATGTAGTCCTCGGTCTGCCGCTTCTTCGGCTTGGTGAAGAGTTCCGCCGTCGGTCCGAACTCGATGAGCTCGCCCAGGAACATGTACGCGGTATAGGCGGAGACGCGCGCCGCCTGCTGCATGTTGTGCGTGACGATCACGATGGTGTAGTCGCCCTGAAGGTCGGCGAGCAGCTGTTCGATCCGTCCGGTGGCGATCGGGTCGAGCGCCGAGGTCGGCTCGTCGAGCAGCAGCACCTGCGGCCGCAGGGCCACCGCGCGGGCGATGCACAGCCGCTGCTGCTGGCCGCCGGACAGGCTCATCGCACTGCTGTGCAGCTTGTCCTTGACCTCGTCCCAGAGCGCGGCGTCGCGCAGCGCCTGTTCCACCCGTTCTTCGAGTTCGAAGCGCGGCAGGCGGTAATGGTGCCGCAGGCCGTAGGCGACGTTTTCATAGATCGAAAGCGGGAACGGAACGGCCTTCTGGAACACCATGCCGACGCGCGAGCGCAGATGGTTGAGCGAATATCCCGGGTCGAGGATGTTCTCGCCGTCGAGCAGGATCGTGCCCCTGGCCTCCAGGCCGGCGTAGGCGGAATAGATCCGGTTGAAGATCCGCAGCAGCGTCGACTTGCCGCAGCCCGAGGGTCCAATAATTGCCGTGACCTTGTGTTCGGGAATGTCGAGCGAGATGTTCTTGAGCGCGTGAAAACCGCGGTAGTAGAAGTCGAGGTCGCGCACCGAAATCTTGATGCGCTCCGCCTGCACCATGGCCGGGTCGCCTGTGCCGTCCATCACGAATGCCCTTCGACCCGATTGCGCAGCAGGAGCGCCCGCGTTCCGACGCTCAGGAGCAGCACGAACAGCGTGACGATGAATGCGCCGGCCCAGGCCAGCGCGTGCCAGGAGTCGTACGGGCTCATGGCGAACTGGAAGATCACGATCGGCACGCTCGCCGTCGGCGCGTTGAGGTTGGGCGCCCAGTACTGGTTGTTCAGAGCGGTGAAGAGCAGGGGGGCGGTTTCGCCGCTGATCCGTGCCAGGCCCAGCAGGATGCCGGTGAGGATGCCGGGCGCGGCGGCGCGGTAGAGGATCTGCACCGTCACTTTCCAGCGCGGGATCCCCAGCGACAGGGCGGCCTCGCGCATCACGTTGGGGACGAGGCGCAGGGTTTCGTCGGTGGTTCGCACGACCACCGGCAGGACGATGAGGCTCAGGGCGAGGGCGCCGGCCCAGCCCGAAAAATGTCCGACCGGTCGGACCGCCACGGTGTAGATGAAGAGTCCGAGCACGATGGACGGCGCCGACAGCAGGATGTCGTTCACGAAGCGGACCAGTTCCCGCAGTGCGGGGCGGCGCTCGGCGAATTCCGAAAGATAGGTCCCCGCGGCCACGCCGATCGGCGCACCGATCGCGATGCCGAGGGCGCTCATCAGCAGGCTCCCGACCAGTGCGTTGGCCAGGCCGCCGTCGTCGCCTGGGGGCGGGGTGATCTGCGTGAAGATCGCCGGGGTCATCGCGCGAATGCCGTTGCGGACCGTCACGAGGAGGATCCAGGCGAGGCAGAGCAGGCCGAACGCCGTGGCCACGAACCCGAGCAGGTTGGCGAGCACGTTGGCGGCGCGGCGGCGGCGGTAGCGCCGTTCGACGATGCGAGGCAGCGAGATCAAGGAAGCGGCCATCAGCGACCCTCTCTCCGGGCGAGCCGGTACAGCATGAAACGTGCGATCGCCAGCACGATGAACGTCACGACGAACAGGAGGAAGCCCAGCGCGATGAGCGACGACAGGTAGATGTCGGAGTCGGCTTCGGTGAATTCGTTGGCGAGCGTCGCGGCAATCGAGTTGCCGGGCATCAGCAGCGAGAGATGCAGCGCGTGTTCGTTGCCGAGGACGAAGGTGACCGCCATGGTCTCTCCCAGGGCGCGGCCCAGGCCCAGGAAAATGCCCCCGACCACCGCCGAGCGGGTGTAGGGGAGCACCACTTTCCAGACCACTTCCCAGGTTGTGGAGCCCAGCGCGTACGCCGATTCCTTCAGCGCGTGGGGCACGGCGAGAAAGACGTCGCGCATCACCGACGAGATGAACGGCACCACCATCACGCCCAGGACGATGCCGGCGGTGAGCATCCCGATGCCCAGCGGCGGTCCGCGGAACAGCATCCCGATTCCGGGAATGCCGCCCAGATGGCTGTTGATCCAGGGCAGGACGTAGGTCGCCATGAACGGGACGAACGAGAACAGCCCCCACATCCCGTAGATGATGGACGGAATGCCGGCGAGCAGTTCGATCGCTGCGCCCACCGGTCCGCGCAGCCAGCGCGGCGCGATTTCGGTGAGGAACAGCGCAATGCCGAAGCTGACCGGGACGGCGACCAGCATCGCGATGACCGAGGTGACGAGGGTGCCGTAGATCGGCACGAAGGCGCCGAACTGGCGATTGACTGCATCCCAGTCGCGGCTGATGAGGAATTTCCACCCGAAGGTGTGGAAGGCGAGCCGTCCGCCCCACAGCATCGAGCCCGCTGCGGCGCCGAGCACCAGCAGCACGGATATGGCGGCGCCGAACAGAATGCCGTGAAAGGCGTGGTCTTGGCGCGTTTCGGCGCGCGCGCGCGCAAGACGAGGCGCGTCGTCCGGAACGGCCGGGGCGGATAACGGCACGGTCGAAAGTTTCATTGCATCAGGAAAAAGCCCCGCGGCGGTGCGGTGCCGCGGGGCGATGGACCACTTCCGGTCGGGATTCTGACAGGAAGCCGATCGTTAGTGGATCTGCGCGGCCCAGTACTTTTCGATATTTTTGACCAGCGACGGCGGCAGCGCGACGTAGACGAGCTTCTTCGCCTGGCCTTGGCCGTGCTCCAGCGCCCAGCGGAAGAAGGTCATCGCGGCCTTCGAGCGCGCCGGATCCCGCGGGTGCTTGTAGACCAGCACGAAGGTGCTGGCGGCGATCGGCCAGGACGTGGCGCCCGGCGCATCGGTGATCACCATGTTGAAGTCCTGGTCCACCGGCCAATGGGCCTTGGCCGCGGCGGCCGAGAAGCTCTCCAGGCTGGGGGCGACGTACTTGCCGGCCTGGTTCTTCATCAGGGTGTAGGACATCCGGGTTTCGAGCGCGTAGGCCAGTTCGACGTAGCCGATCGAGCCCTTGAGCTGCTTGACGTACGCCGAGACGCCTTCGTTGCCCTTGCCGCCGACGCCGGCCGGCCAGGCCACGGAGGTGCCTTCGCCGACCTTGCTCTTCCAGGCGGGGCTGACCTTGCCCAGGTAGTCGACGAAGTTGAAGGTCGTGCCCGAGCCGTCGGAACGATGCACGACGGAGATCTCCCCGTCGCCCAGGTTCAGGCCGGGGTTGAGCGCGGCGATCGCCGGATCGTTCCAGTGGGTGATTTCGCCGAGATAGATCTTGGCCAGGGTCGGGCCGTCCAGCTTGAGCTGGCCGGGTTTGATGCCTTCGATGTTGACCACCGGCACGACGCCGCCGATCACCACCGGGAATTGCGCCAGGCCGTGCTGCGCCAGCACCTTGGGAGCCAGCGGCATGTCGGTGGCGCCGAAGTCCACCGTTCCCGCCTTGATCTGGGCGATGCCGCCGCCCGATCCGATGGACTGGTAGTTGATCTTGGTACCGGTCGCCGCGTTGTAGTCGGCGGACCACTTGGAGAGCAGCGGATAGACGAAGGTCGAACCGGCGCCGGTGATTTCGGCTGCGGACGCCGCGTGGGCCAGCAACAGGCCGCAGGCAGCCGCCGTCGCGAAGCGGGCGAGCAAAGATCGATTCATGGAATGTTCCTTCCGGTAAAGTGGATTTCTGTACGCGAACGCGCAGCGCGACGGTACGCGGCGATTGTTTCCACAAAGTTACATGTCAAATATTACAGAATGGTTACAGAGGGTGCCGATGTCGTCGGAACGCTGAATTTTCATGATGAGAAATATCGTTTCATAATTTGAAATTTATGCGGGGGATGGTACATTCCTTAAAAAGGAGACAGCTGATGCCTACAAATCCCGCCGCAAGCATGACCGGTGCCGGGAGCGACCCCGACGCCCAGGAAACGCAAGAGTGGATCGATGCGCTCGACGCGGTCATCGAACAGGAAGGCCCGGAGCGGGCTCATTTCCTGCTCGAAACGCTGATGGATCGGGCTCGCCGTAGCGGCGCCCATATTCCGTATTCCGCCAACACCGCCTATCTCAATACCATTCCGCCGCACCTGGAGGCGCGTTCGCCGGGCGATGCCGTAATGGAGGAGCGGATCCGTTCCTATATTCGCTGGAACGCCATGGCGATGGTCGTGCGCGCCAATCGCCGGGAAGGCGAACTGGGCGGCCATATCGCCAGCTACGCGTCGGTCGGAACGCTCATGGAAGTGGGCTTCAACCATTTCTGGCGTGCGCCCACCGCCGAGCACGGCGGCGACCTGATCTATCTGCAGGGGCACTCCTCGCCCGGGGTCTATGCCCGCGCGTTCCTGGAGGGACGGATCACCGAGGATCAGCTGGATCATTTCCGCCGCGAGGTCGAAGGCAAGGGGGTCAGTTCCTATCCCCACCCCAAGCTGATGCCCGAGTTCTGGCAATTCCCGACGGTGTCGATGGGCCTGGGGCCGATCCAGGGGATCTACCAGGCGCGGTTCCTCAAATACCTGCACGCGCGCGGCATCGCCGACACGGCCGATCGCAAGGTCTGGGTGTTCTGCGGCGACGGCGAGATGGACGAGCCCGAATCGATGGGCGCCATCGCCATGGCGGCGCGCGAAAAGCTCGACAACCTGATCTTCGTCATCAACTGCAACCTGCAGCGCCTCGACGGCCCGGTGCGCGGCAACGGCAAGATCATCCAGGAACTCGAAGGCGCCTTCCGCGGCGCCGGTTGGAACGTCATCAAGCTGCTCTGGGGTTCGTACTGGGATCCGCTGCTGGCGCGGGACAAGGACGGTCTGCTCCGCAAGCTGATGGAAGAGACGGTCGACGGCGAGTACCAGAACTACAAGGCCAACGACGGCGCCTACGTCCGCAAGAATTTCTTCGGCAAGTATCCCCAGTTGCTCGAGATGGTGTCGCGCATGACCGACTCGGACATCTGGCGCCTGAATCGCGGCGGACACGATCCGCACAAGACCTATGCCGCCTATGCGGCGGCGGTTGCGCATGAGGGCCAGCCGACGGTGATCCTTGCCAAGACCGTCAAGGGGTACGGCATGGGCAAGGTGGGCCAGGCGAAGAACCCCTCGCACCAGCTGAAGAAGCTCGATACCGATTCGGTGCGCGAGTTCCGCGACCGCTTCCGCATCCCGGTGCCGGACGACCGGATCGACGAGGTGCCGTTCTATCTTCCGCCGGCGGACTCGCCCGAGATGCAGTATCTCCACGAGCGGCGCCGCGCCCTCGGCGGATACCTGCCGCAGCGCCGCCGCCGTGCGTCGGAGTCGCTGGCGATCCCCGCGCTCGACGCCTTCTCGGCGGTGCTGGAGCCCACCGCCGAGGGGCGGGAGATTTCCACCACCCAGGCGTTCGTGCGCGTGCTCACGCAGCTCGTGCGCGACAAGGAACTGGGGCCGCGTGTGGTGCCGATCATCCCCGACGAGGCGCGCACCTTCGGCATGGAAGGGATGTTCCGCCAGCTGGGAATCTTCTCGCAGCAGGGACAGCTCTACGAGCCGGTCGATCGTGACCAGGTGATGTACTACCGCGAGGACAAGGCCGGGCAGATCATCGAAGAAGGGATCAACGAGGCCGGCGCCATGAGTTCGTGGATCGCGGCGGCGTCGAGCTACTCGACCACCGACCGGATCATGCTGCCCTTCTATATCTTCTATTCGATGTTCGGGCTGCAGCGGACCGGCGACCTGGCCTGGGCGGCGGGCGACCTGCAGGCGCGCGGGTTCCTGCTGGGCGGCACGAGCGGCCGCACCACCTTGAACGGCGAGGGTCTGCAGCACCAGGACGGGCATTCGCACATCCTGGCCTCGACCATCCCCAACTGCGTCTGCTACGACCCGACGTTCGCGCATGAAGTCGGGGTGATCCTGCACGACGGCCTGCGCCGCATGATGTCGGAGCAGGAAAACGTCTGGTACTACATCACCCTGCTCAACGAGAACTACGCCCATCCCGGCCTGAAGAAGGGGCAGGAGGAGGGCATCCTGCGCGGCATGTATCGCCTGCGCGAAGGGGCGGCCGGCAGCGGCAAGAGCAAGGCGATCGCGCGCGTGCAGCTGCTGGGCTGCGGCTCGATCCTGCGCGAGGTGATCGCCGCGGCGGAAATCCTCGAGCGCGACTACAAGGTTGCCGCGGACGTCTGGAGCGTGACCAGCTTCACCGAACTGCGGCGCGACGGCATCGACTGCGAGCGCTGGAGCATGCTGCATCCGCTCGATCCGGCCCGCAAGTCCTACGTGGCGCAACAGCTCGAAGCAACGGCGGGGCCGGTCATCGCCTCGACCGACTACATGCGGACCTTCGCCGAGCAGATCCGGCCGTACATCCCGCAAGGGCGCGCATACAAGGTGCTGGGAACCGACGGGTTCGGACGCTCCGACACCCGCACCGCCCTGCGTGCGTTCTTCGAGGTCGACCGGCATTACGTCGCGGTGGCGGCGCTCAAGGCGCTTTCGGAGGAGGGGACGGTGCCGGCCGCGGTCGTCGCGGAGGCGATCCGCAAGTTCGGGATCGATCCCGAGAAACCCAATCCGGCGACGGTGTAAGAGAGAGGGAATCGATCATGGCCAATCCCGTGGCAGACGTCGTGGAAGTGCGGGTTCCGGATATCGGGGATTTCAAGGACGTCGAGGTCATTGAACTGCTGGTCAAGCCCGGCGACACGATCGCCGTCGACCAGTCGCTGATCACCGTCGAATCCGACAAGGCATCGATGGAGATTCCGTCGGCCGCGGCGGGCGTCGTGCGCGAGCTCAAGCTGCAGATCGGCGACAAGGTGTCGAAGGGGGCGCTCGTCCTGCTGCTCGAGCCGGCGGCGGCCGCCGCGGCACCCGCGCCAGCGGTCGCGGCGGAGCCCGCGGTAGCGGACAAGCCCCCAGCGGCGAAGCCGGAAACGGTGCCGAAGGCGGACAATCCGCCGCCGACGTCGGGCTCCGCAAGCGGTGTGACCGTTGCTGCGGCAGCCGCCGCCGCGCCGGTCGGCGCCGTTTCGAGCACGGTCCATGCGTCGCCGTCGGTGCGCGCGATGGCCCGCGAACTGGGCGTCGACCTGTCGCGCGTGTCGGGCAGCGGCCCCAAGGCGCGGGTGACCCACGACGATGTGCGCGCGTTCGTCAAGAGCGTGATGCAGGGTGCGCAGGCGCCGGTGGGCGGATCCGGCTCCGGCATCGTCGCCGCGGGCGGTGCGCCGCTGCCGGCGTGGCCGCAGGTCGACTTCGCCAAGTTCGGGCCGATCGAACGGGTCGAGATGTCGCGCATCCGCAGGATTTCCGGCCCCGGCCTCCACCGCAACTGGGTGAGCATTCCGCACGTGACCAATCACGAGGATGCCGACATCACGGAACTGGAAGCCTTCCGGGTCCAGCTCAACCGGGAGCACGAAAAGCGCGGCATCAAGCTCACCATGCTCGCCTTCCTCGTCAAGGCCTGCGTCGCGGCCCTGCAGCGGTTCCCGGATTTCAACAGCTCGCTCGATGCGGCCGGCGGCGACGCGGTGATCCGCAAGGGCTACTACCACATCGGTTTCGCGGCGGACACGCCCAACGGCCTGGTCGTTCCGGTGATCCGCGACGCCGACCGCAAGGGCGTGCTTGAAATCGCGCAGGAGATGACCGCGCTGGCGGCCAAGGCGCGCGAAGGCAAGCTGAGCCCGGCGGAGATGCAGGGCGGCACGTTCTCGATCTCGTCCCTGGGCGGGATCGGCGGCACCTATTTCACACCGATCATCAATGCGCCCGAGGTGGCGATCCTCGGCGTGTGCCGCGCGACGATGCGTCCGGTCTGGGACGGCGAACAGTTCGTGCCGCGCCTGATCCTGCCGATGTCGCTGTCCTGGGATCATCGGGTGATCGACGGCGCGGGCGCGGCGCGCTTCAACGCCTACCTCGCCCAGGTGCTGGCCGACTTCCGCCGCGTGTTGCTGTAAGCACGTCGGGGCGGAGGACGGACGTGACGGACGCAGCGAACCCGGGTGTACCCGGCTCGGCGCAATCGGCGATCACGATTGCGCCGATCGATCTGCGGCATGTCGACAGCTTCGGCGACTGTCTTGGCGAGGTCGCGCGGGAACGCAAGTACCTGGCGATCGTCGACGGCTTCTCCCTGGAGCAGAACGCGGCGTGGGTTGCCGCCGATCGCTCGCTCGGGAACCCGTTCCACGTCGCGCTCGACGGCGATCGGGTCGTCGGCTGGTGCGAAGTGCGGCGCGACCCGCTACCCGGGCGCGGCCATGGCGGCGTGCTGGGGATCGGCGTGCGGGCGGCATACCGGCGCCAGGGGCTGGGGCGCCGTCTGATGGCGACGGCGATCGCCGACGCCTGGATGCGCGGGTTCGAGCGTATCGAATTGTGGGCTCGCGCGCCGAACGAGGCGGCGATCTCCCTCTACCGGAAATTCGGCTTTGTCGAGGAGGGGCGCCGCCGCGATGCGGTGCGCCTGGACGACGGCCCCGAAGATGAAGTGCTGATGGCAATCCGTTTCGTAAAGGAAACCGTGTGAACGAACCATACGACCTTCTCGTGCTCGGCGCAGGCCCCGGCGGATACTCGGCGGCGTTTCGCGCCGCCGACCTCGGCATGCGCGTGGCGCTGGTGGAGCGCGGCCCGACGCTGGGCGGCGTGTGCCTCAACGTCGGCTGCATTCCTTCCAAGGCGTTGCTGCATGTTGCGGCGGTGCTCGAGGAAGCCGTGCATCTGGCCGGCGTCGGGGTCGAGTTCGCGCCGCCGCAGATCGATCTCGCGAAACTGCGTGCGCATCGGAGCCAGGTCGTGGGCAAGCTGACGTCGGGGCTCGCCGCGATGGCCAAGCTGCGCAAGGTCGACGTGCTGCGCGGCACGGGGCGGTTCGCCGACCCCCACACCCTGGCATGGACGGCCGCCGAGGGCGGCGAGACCCGCAACATCGGGTTTCGCCAGGCGATCATCGCAGCCGGCTCCGAGCCGGTCGCACTGCCGTTCCTGCCGCAGGATCCGCGCATCGTCGACTCCACCGGCGTCCTCGAACTGCCGTTCCTGCCCAAGCGCATGCTGGTCATCGGCGGCGGCATCATCGGGCTGGAAATGGCGACGGTGTATTCGGCCCTGGGGGCGCGGGTCGACGTCGTCGAACTGACCGACGGCCTGATGCCGGGAACCGATCGCGATCTGGTCAAGGTCTGGCACAAGCGCAATGAACACCGCTTCGATCGGGTTCTGCTGCGCACGCGCGCCGCGGCGGTCGACGCGCTGCCGGAGGCGGTGCGCGTGCGGTTCGAGGGCGAGCAGGCGCCCGAGGGACCGGTCGATTACGACCTCGTCCTGGTTTCCGCCGGACGGCGTCCCAACGGCAAGGCGATCGGCGCCGAGGCGGCGGGCGTGCAGGTCGACGAGCGCGGGTTCATCCCGACCGACGCGCAGATGCGTACCAACGTCGCACACATCTTCGCCATCGGCGATATCGCCGGGGCGCCCATGCTGGCGCACAAGGCCGTGCATGAGGGCCATGTCGCGGCCGAAGTCGCCGCCGGTAACAAGGCGGCGTTCGACGCGCGCGTGATTCCCTCGGTCGCGTATACCGACCCGGAGATCGCCTGGGCCGGTCTCACCGAAGACGAAGCGCGCGCGCGCGGCGTCGCCGTCAAGAAGGCGGTGTTTCCCTGGAACGCGTCCGGGCGGGCGATCGCCAACGGACGCGACGAAGGGTTCACCAAGCTGCTGTTCGACGAGACGACCCATCGCATCGTCGGCGGCGCGATCGTCGGCACGCACGCCGGCGACCTGATCGGCGAAATTGCGCTGGCGATCGAGATGGGTGCGGACGCGCTGGATATCGGCAAGACCATCCACCCCCATCCGACCTTGTGCGAGTCGGTGGGGCTGGCGGCCGAGGTGGCCGAAGGCGCGTGCACGGATCTGCCGCCGGCGCGGAAACGATAGGTATCATTGGCGGCTCTTTTCGAAGGATTCCGCCCGTGACCGACAAGCTGAGCCAGGACGAACTCAAGCGCGCCGTGGCGCGCGCCGCCATACAACACATCACGCCGTGCCTGGGCACGGGAGCTGCGCTGGGCGTGGGGACGGGTTCCACCGCGGATCTGTTCATCGACGAACTGGCCGCCCATCGCGATGCGATCGCGGCCGCGGTCGCCAGCTCGGAGCGCAGCGCGAAGCGTCTGCGCACCCACGGCATCCGGGTCGTCGATCTGAACGAGGTCGAATCGATTCCGGTCTACGTCGACGGTGCCGATGAGATCGACCCGACCTTCGCCATGATCAAGGGCGGGGGCGGCGCGCTCACCCGCGAGAAGATCGTGGCCGCCGTCGCTGCGAGCTTCGTCTGCATTGCCGATGCGAGCAAGAAGGTCGACGTGCTGGGCCGCTTCCCGCTGCCGGTCGAGGTCATTCCGATGGCACGCAATTTCCTGATGCGCGAGCTGACCAAGCTGGGCGGGGAGCCCCGCCTGCGCGAAGGATTCCGCACCGACAACGGCAACGAGATTCTCGATGTCCATGGCCTGCAGATCTCCGATCCGCGGACCCTCGAGGCGTACCTGAACCAGATTCCCGGCGTCGTCACCGTCGGCCTGTTCGCCGCGCGCGGTGCGGACGTCCTGCTGCTGGGAACGCCGGACGGCGTGCAGGAGCTCCGCCGGCCGGGATGCTGAGCGCCGGCCACCCCATATTCCCGATTCCTCCTTGGGACAGAGGGCGGGGGTGAGGGGGTATAACCGGGCCACCATGCAGCAGCATCGTCTTTCCTTTCTTGCCACCGCCGGCTTCGAAGCCGCGCGCAGCCTCGCGTTTGCACCCCCGGACCATCGTCTCGGGCGCGTGCACGGCCACGGCTTTCGTGCCTTCGCGCGCGTCGCGGCGGCGCCGGACGGGAGCGCGCCCTGGGCTCCGTTCCCGGGTGCGGAAGTCGATGCCCTGCGCGCCGCGCTCCAGGCGGTCGTGGCGCCGCTCGATTACCGCCGCCTCGATCACCTCGATCACCTCGGTCACCTCGACCATCCGACCGACGAGGCGCTGGCGCGGTACGTGCGCACGCAACTCGAAGGGCGGCTTGCCGGGCCGCCGGAAAACATCGCCATGCACAGCACGTCCGAGCAGGGTGTGGACCTCGATGCCCAGGGCGAGGCCGTCGTATGGCGGCGCTACCGTTTCGAAGCCGCCCACCAGCTGCCGAACGTGCCGCCGGGGCACAAGTGCGGCCGCATGCACGGGCACGGGTTTACGGTGACGCTGGAGGCCCGGGCGTCGTGTCTGGACGTTTCCTCCGCGCTGGCCTACGACGAGCTCGATCGCATCTGGGCGCCCTTCGGAGCGGAACTGCATCAGGCCTGCCTCAATGATCTTCCCGGCCTGGAGAATCCCACCAGCGAATGGATCGCGCACTGGTTGTGGCAGCGGATCCGGCCTCGCCTGCCTGCGCTGGCGGCGGTGACGGTGGGCGAGACCGCCGGCAGCGGTGCGCGCTTCGACGGATCCGGCTACCGGATCTGGAAGGACTTCAATCTCGACAGCGCGGTGCGTCTGCGGGGTGCCGGGCCGGGTGACGGACGCCGGCGCATCCATGGCCACAGCTATCGCCTGCGCCTGCACCTGGTCGGGCCGCTGGACCGCGTGTACGGCTGGACCATCGACTTCGGTGACGTCAAGACCTTGTTCGCGCCGTTGTTCGACCGCCTCGACCACCGGCCGTTGTACGAGGTGCCGGGCGTCGAGGAACGCGGGTCCGCGGCCCTGGTGGAGTGGATTCGCGGCGAGGCGGCAGCGATGCTGCCGCAACTCGCACGGGTCGACTTGTATGAAACGCCGGGTTGCGGCGCGATCCTGGACTGGACATGAGCCGCTACGCCGTCAAGGAACTCTTCTACACCCTGCAGGGCGAAGGCGCGCACCGCGGCCGCCCCGCGGTGTTCTGCCGGTTCGCCGGCTGCAACCTCTGGTCGGGGCGGGAAGCCGATCGGGAGTCGGCGCAGTGCCGCTTCTGCGACACGGATTTCGTCGGCACCGACGGTCCGGGCGGTGGACGCTACGCCGACGCGCCGGCCTTGGCGGTGGCAATCGATTCGTTGTGGCCGGCGCAGGCCGCGGCGGAGGGCGGGGTGCGCTACGTGGTGTTCACCGGCGGGGAACCGCTGCTGCAACTCGATGCGGACCTGATCGCGGCGATGCATGCCATCGGCTGGACGGTGGCCGTGGAGACCAACGGCACGCTGCCGGCGCCGCCGGGAATCGACTGGATCTGCGTCAGTCCGAAGGCGGGAACCGAACTCGTGCAGCGCAGCGGCGACGAGATCAAGCTCGTCTTCCCGCAGGAGGGCGCCGCGCCCGAGCAATATGCGGCGCTCGACTTTCGCCATTTCTTCCTGCAGCCGATGGATGGCCCCCGATTGCGCGAGAATACGCAGTCCGCGGTCGCGTACTGCATGGCCCATCCGCGGTGGCATTTGAGTCTGCAGACCCACAAGATTCTCGACATTCCATGACTGGTACCGATCCCTCCCCCCGTCGCCGGGAGTTTTTCGACGCCGACGAACCGGCCGCGGATTGCACGCTGGGCGTGCTGCGGATGTTGCTTGCGCAGGACGGCTCGACCACGCGCATGTGCGAAGCGATCGCCGGCGGGCCGCTCACCCTGGTGCTGTTGCGACAGGTCGTGACCGGGCGCGTGCCGGATGCGGTGCGCGCGGTGCTGCCGGGGACGCGGTTTCTCGAACGGGTCACCTCGCTCGCTGCGCACGGCGAAGTGATGATGGACAATCTTTCCTATATCGCGCTCGATGCCCTGCCGGATGCGGTGCGGCACGGCCTGGAGGAGGGCGCGACGCCGATCGGCCATCTGCTCGACACGCTGTGGGTACGGCGTCGCCCGCTGGACGAGGGGGCGGCGGAGTTGTGCCGGGCGCTCTGGGATACGGTGGGCGTTCCCGACCCGCGCGCGGCGCGGGCCTATTCGATCTGGACGCCCGAGGGGCCGCGGTTCGTGATCGCCGAGACGTTCCGGCGGGGAATGCTGTACGGGGTCCGGTGATGCCGATGCGCGGACCGGGTAGCCACCGCGATGGCGACCGACCCGCGGCGACCCGGACTCACTGCTGCGGCGGTACGTATCCGGCCACCTGGTCGGCGCCCGGTCCGAAGAAGTAGGCCTCCATCTGCGCCCGCAGGTACTGCCGCGCGCGCGAGTCGGAGAGGTTGAGACGGTTCTCGTTGACCAGCATCGTCTGGTAGCGCTGCCATTGCTGCCACGCTTCCTTCGAGACGCTCTCGAAAATCCGTTTGCCCATTTCCCCCGGGACCGGCGGAAAGTCCAGCCCTTCCGCTTCGCGTCCGAGTTTGATGCAGTTGACCATGCGAGCCATCGTGTTGCCTCCGTGTTGTCGTTGCGGCGGTCCCGGGCTGGCCGGGACCGGTTCGGGTTGCTAGAGCGGTTTGACCAGGATCTGTGAGCGTCGCTGCCAGTTGTAGAGCCCCTGGCGCTCGGCAGGCAGGGAGTCGACCGTCGCAACGGTGAAGCCGCGCCGCAGGAACCAGTGGGCGGTGCGCGTGGTGAGCACGAAGAGCTTCTTGATTCCGGCCGCGCGTGCGCGTGTCTCGATCCGCCGCAGCAGCCGCTCGCCGTCGCCGAGTTCGCGGTAGTCCGGATGCACCGTGAGGCAGGCCATTTCGGCGATGCCGTCCTTGGGGAATGGCAGCATCGCGGCGCAGCCGAAGATGAACCCGTCGTGCTCCAGCACCGAAAACTGCGCGATGTCGCGCTCGATCACCTCGCGCGGACGCTTCACCAGCGTGCCGTCCTCCTCCAGCGGTTCGATCAGCTGCAGGATGCCGCCGACGTCGTCGGGCGTGGCCTCGCGCAGCGACTCCAGGTCGCTCGGCGTGATCATCGTGCCCACGCCCTCGTGGGTGAACAGGTCGATCAGGATGGCGCCGTCGAGCCGCGATGGAACCAGGTGCGCGCGCGCGACGCCGCCGCGGCTCGCCTTGAGCAGGTAGCCGAGTTCGACCGAGCACCCGTCCTCGATTTCGCGCGCCACCATCATGCGTTCGGCATCGGCGACCGACAGATCGGAGAACAGTTCGCCGTCGCGGCTGCGCACGCCGTCGGCCTCGCTGATCAGGATCAGCTTGTCGGCCTTCAGGGCGATCGCAGCGCTGGCGGCGACGTCCTGCATCATCAGGTTGAACGCTTCGCCGGTCGGCGAAAAGCCCAGCGGCGGCAGCAGCACCAGCGAGCCGTTGTCGAGGCTGGCACGGATCGCATCGACGTCGATCTTGCGCACGAGACCGGTGTGCTGCAGATCGGTTCCATCGACGATGCCCATCGGCCGCGCAACCACGAAATTGCCGCTCACCACGCGGATGCGGCTGTTGGCCATCGGGGTGTTGGGCAGGCCTTGCGAGAACGCGGCCTCGATGCTGAGGCGGATCGCGCCGGTGGCTTCCTTGACGCACTCCAGCGAATTCTTGTCGGTCACCCGCAGGTCGCCGACGAAGCGCGGCTCGACGAGCTTCAACGCGAGCAGGCGCTCCACCTGGGGGCGCGCGCCGTGGACCAGCACGAGGCGGATTCCCATCGCCTGCAGCAGGGAAAGGTCGTAGACCAGGGCGTCGAGCTTCCCGGCATCGATCAACTCCCCACTGAACCCGACCACGAAGGTGCGGCCGCGATGGGCATGCACATAGGGCGCGACGTCGCGCAGCCACGTGACGAATTGGTCGTGTTCGGTGGAAGCGGGGCTGTCGACGGGCGGGGGCGCGGGTTCGTTCATGGGCGGAAGCGGCGAATGCAAAAAGTATACTTCGCGTTTGGTTCTTTCCTTCGTCTGGCTCGCTCCTTCGTTTGGCGGCGCCCGGTGGGCGGACATCCGGACCGCGCGCTTCTCCGCGCCCGATATCGCTCCGATCGTGCGCGGTCCGGATATCCGCCCACCCGCATGCCCACGGATCCCATCTCCTTCGACGAAAATTTGCCGATCAGCGCCCGCCGCGAGGAGGTGGCCGCCGCCGTCGCCGCGCATCAGGTCGTGATCGTCTGTGGCGAAACCGGGTCGGGGAAGACGACGCAGCTGCCGAAGATCTGCCTTGCGCTGGGGCGCGGCCGCGGCGCGCTGATCGGCCACACCCAGCCGCGCCGGATCGCGGCCTCGAGCGTCGCCAAGCGCATCGCGCAGGAGCTGAACAGCCCCCTCGGCGACATCGTCGGCTACAAGGTGCGGTTCTCCGACCACACCCGTCCCGGCGCCCGCATCAAGCTGATGACCGACGGCATCCTGCTGGCCGAAACCCATTCGGACCCCCAGCTGCGCGCCTACGACACCCTGATCATCGACGAGGCCCATGAGCGCAGCCTCAACATCGACTTCCTGCTCGGCTACCTGCGGCAGCTGCTGCCGCGGCGGCCGGACCTCAAGCTCATCATCACGTCGGCGACGATCGATGCGGAGCGCTTCGCCCGCCATTTTGCGGGCGCGCAGGGGCCGGCGCCGGTGATCCAGGTGTCCGGACGGCTCTATCCGGTCGAAATCCGCTACCGCCCCTACGAGGAGGATGCCGAAGCCGAGGCCGCGTCCGACGGTGCCGCACGCCGGGCGGGGGCGCCGGAGCGCGCGGCGGCAAAGGAACGCAAGTCCCAGACGCAGGCGGTGCTCGACGCGGTCGACGAACTGGCCGGCTGCGGGCGCGGCGACGTGCTGGTGTTCCTCCCCGGCGAGCGCGAGATCCGCGACACCGCGGAAGCGCTGCGCAAGCATCACCCGCCCGGCACCGAGATCCTGCCGCTCTTCGCCCGGCTTTCGGCGCAGGAGCAGGAGCGGGTGTTCCGCTCGGGCGGCGGGCGGCGCATCGTGCTGGCGACCAACATCGCGGAGACCTCGCTCACCGTGCCCGGCATTCGCTACGTGGTCGATGCCGGGCTGGCGCGCGTCAAGCGCTACAGCTATCGCAACAAGGTGGAGCAGTTGCGCATCGAGCCGGTCGCCCGCGCCGCGGCCGATCAGCGGGCAGGGCGCTGCGGGCGGGTGGCCGCAGGCATCTGCATCCGTCTGTATGCCGAGGAGGACTATCGCGAGCGGCCGGCGTTCGCCGATCCCGAGGTGCTGCGCTCCTCGCTGGCCTCGGTGATCCTGCGCATGGCCGCCCACGGGCTGGGCGACCCCGAACAGTTCCCCTTCGTCGATCCGCCGCCGGCGCGGGCGATCGTCGACGGCTATCAACTGCTGGCCGAACTCGGCGCGGTCGATGATCGCCGCAATCTCACCGCCGTGGGCGCCGAACTGGCACGGCTGCCGCTCGATCCGCGCATCGGCCGCATCCTGCTCGCCGCACGCGAACAGCACTGCCTGCACGAGGCGCTGATCATCGCGGCGGCGCTGTCCGTGCAGGATCCGCGCGAGCGCCCGGCCGAGCAGGCGCAGGCCGCCGACACCGCGCACCAGCGCTACGCCGACGAACGCTCCGACTTCCTCTCCTTCGTCAAGCTCTGGGACGCGATGCAGGAGCGGGTCGAACACAAGAAGTCCAACCGGCGCTTCGCCGACGACCTGCGCGCGGAGTTCCTGAATGCACGCCGGGTGCGCGAATGGTTCGACGTGCACGCCCAGTTGCATCCGATCGTTGCCGAGCTGGGCTGGCGCGTCAACGCGAGCCCGGCAACGTACGAACAGGTGCACCGGGCGCTGCTGGCGGGTCTGCTCGGCAACATCGGCATGAAGAGCCTGGACGCCGATCCGGGAGCGCGGGATGCGCCGTTCCTGGGTGCGCGCGGGATCAAGTTCCACCTGTGGCCGGGCGCCTCGCGCGCGCGGCGCAACGCGCGCTGGCTGGTGTGCGCGGAACTCGTCGAAACCTCGCGCCTGTTCGCGCGCACGGCGGCGGAGGTCGATCCGCGCTGGATCGAACAGGCGGGGGCGCACCTGCTCAAGAAGAGTCACGGCGACCCGCATTGGGAAAAGCGCGCCGCCCAGGTCACGGTGCTGGAGCGCGGCACCGTCTATGGCCTGCCGGTGTACGTGCAGCGGCGCGTGTCGTACGGACCGATCGATCCCGCGCACGCCCGCGAAATCTTCCTCCGCGAGGCGCTGGTCGCCGGCGAATTCGACACGCGGGCGCCGTTCTTTGCGCACAATCGGCGCCTGGTCGACGAGATCCGCGAACTCGAGCACCGCACCCGCCGACCCGACGTGCTGGTCGACGAGGACCTGATCTTCGCCTTCTACGACCAGCGCGTTCCCGCCGACGTATGCAGCGGAGCCGGCTTCGAGCGCTGGCGCGCCCAGACCGAGCGCGAGAATCCGCGGCTCCTCTTCCTGTCGCGCGACGAGCTGATGCGCCACGAGGCGGCCGGCGCGACCACGGAACTGTTCCCGAAACAGTGGGCCGTCCGCGGGTTGCGGATGGACCTCGCATATCACTTCGAGCCGGGAAGCCCGCGCGACGGCGTGACCCTGCGTGTCCCCCTCTATGCGCTCAACCAGATCGAAGCCGAATCGTTCGAGTGGCTGGTGCCGGGCATGCGCAAGGAGAAGGTGCAGCTGTTGTGCAAGTCGCTGCCGCAGAAGCTGCGTCGCGCCTGCGTGCCCCTGCCCGAATATGCGTCCGGGTTCGTAGCGCGCCACCCGTTCGATCCCTCGGCGGAATCCGCTCCCGAGGCGGCGCCGCCGCCCCCGCTGCGGGGCCTGGTCGACGCGCTGATCGCCGACATCCGCGCGCAGACCGGGACCGTCTGCGCGCCGGGCGACTTCAAACTCGAGACCCTGCCCGCGCACCTGACGATGAATTTCAAGATCGTCGAGGAATCCGGTCGGCAGCTGGCGATGGGGCGCAATCTCGCCGCCCTGCGGGCGGAGTTGGGCGCGCAGGCGCAGGCGAGCTTCCGCAAGCTGGCGGCGGGTGCGACGACCGGTGCGGGGGCTGCGGCGGCCGCCGCAGCGGCAGACCGGCCGGCGGCCGCCGATGCGGGACGGGAGATCACCGATTGGGACTTCGGCGTCCTGCCGGAAATCATGGAGATCGCGCGCGGCGGGCAGACGCTGGTCGGCTATCCGGCGCTCGTCGATCGGCAGACGCATTGCGTGCTCGATGTCTTCGACGATCCGACCGCGGCCCAGGCGGCGCACCGGGAAGGGCTGCGGCGCCTGTTCCGTCTGCAACTGCGTGAACCGTTGCGCGGGCTGGAAAAAGGGCTCGGCGCGCTGGCGACGGTGCAGATGCGCGCCACCACCGTGCCGCCGATGAAGCACCTCGACCCCCTCGCGGAACAACTGGTCACGGCGGCGCTGGACCGACTGGCCTGCGCCGATCCCTTGCCCCAGGACCGCGCGCAGTTCGTCGCGCGCCGCGACGAGGTGCGGGGGCGCCTGGGACTCGTGGTGCAGGAGATCGCGCGGCTGGCCGCGCAGATCGTCGACGAGGCGGTGGCGGTGGCGAAAAAGCTGAACGGCCTGCGCACGCATGCCGCCGCCTGCGCCGACATCGAGCAGCAGATGGCGCGCCTGCTCGGCCGCCGATTTGTGGCAGAGACCCCGGCCGCCCAGTTGGCGCACCTGCCGCGCTATCTGAAGGCGATTGCGATGCGGCTCGACAAGCTGCGCGCCGACCCGGCCCGGGACGCCGCGCGGCTGGCCGAGATCCAGCCCCTGCAGGCGAAGTGGCTGCGCGAAGTCGCCGCCCGCAAGGGGGTTGCCGACCCCGGGCTGGACGAATTCCGGTGGCTGCTCGAGGAATTGCGGGTTTCGCTCTTCGCACAGGAACTGCGCACCCCGGTGCCGGTGAGCGTCAAGCGGCTGGAAAAGGTGTGGACGGCGATGGAGAGCTAGGTATGATCCGGTTCGGCCGGGCGGTGCATACGTCGGGTCGTCTGGCAATGGGGGATACCCCATCGTTTCCGTATCCATGCAGGAGCTTGCAGCAGATCGATGGGCGGGTAGCTCGAGGGGGCGGGGAGCATCATGGATGATGGTGTCCGGAATCCGATGGGAAGCGTTGCCGCCGCGGTCGCGGTGCTTGCGGGCGTCGCATTGCTTGCGGCCTGTGGCGGGGGCGGAGGCGGTGGCAGCAGCAGCTTGAGCTTCCCGGTCAGTGTCAAGGTCACCGGGTTGAGCTCGGGGACGCTGACCCTGCACGACAATGGCAGCGATTCCGTGACCGTCTACGGCAGCACCACCAGCAGTTTCGGGGCCCAGATCGCCGCCGGATCGTTGTACGACGTGACGGTGGCCCAACAGCCTGCGGGCCAGAATTGCGTGGTGCTGGGCGGGGCGGGTGCGGCCAACGGCAATGTCACCGTCAATGTCGTGTGCTCGCCTTCGGGAGTATCGCCGGCGCCGGCGTCGACCCAATGGACCTGGATGGCGGGATCCCAGACGCAGGATCTGATCGGTTCCTACGGAACCGTCGGTGTGCCGGGCGGTTTCCCCGGAGCGCGCTATGGCGCCGCATCCTGGGCGGACGGGGCCGGGAATCTGTGGTTGTTCGGCGGGGACGCCGTGGTCTCCAGCAGCGCGGTCGGGTTTTTCAACGACCTGTGGAAATACGATACGGCGTCGGGAACGTGGACCTGGTGGGGGCCGGCGGCGTCTGCCAACAAGCCCTACCAGCCCGGCGTGAGTGCGGGCTCCTCGTCGTATCCCGGCGCGCGGATTTTTCCGGGCACCTGGTACAACAAGGCGACCGGGCAAGCGTGGCTGTTCGGCGGCTTCGGCTGCGGTAATTCCAGCACGTGCAGCGCCTCCAGCGTCACCGTGCAGAACGATCTGTGGACGTTCACGCCGAATGGCGGATGGACCCTGGTCAGGGGATCAACCGCTCCCTCCTCTTCCTATCCCGGCGCGCGGTTCGGCGCGGCCACCTGGATCGATTCGGCAGGAAACCTGTGGCTCTTTGGGGGGAGCGGCGTCGCGGTGGTGAATGGATCCAGCGGTGATCTGGACGATCTGTGGGAGTACGTCCCGAGCCCCGGGACCGGGACCGGGACCTGGACGGAGAAGACACCCACAGGCGTGACCACCGCCTGTTCATCGTCGACGACTCCTCCGGCTCGGCAGAATGCCGCCTCCTGGATCGATGCGCAGGGCAAGTTCTGGCTGTTCGGCGGCGAGATCGGGTCGGGTACCACGGAAACCTATTACGCGGACCTCTGGAAATACACCCCCGGGTCCAATCAGTGGGCATGCTGGCCCGGGAACCCTCCGGTCGGGGGAGGAAGTACGCCATATACCCCTGCGGCGCGGTATGAGGCGGTGTCCTGGGTGGATCCGAATACCGGAAATCTCTGGCTGTATGGCGGCGAGGGCTACACCGGACCCGGCGCCGGCAGTGGGACGCCCGGGTACCTCAATGATCTTTGGTATTTGGATCCGCAAACGCAGCCTTCCCCGGGGACCGTGCAGCAGTGGACGCAGGTGAGTGCGCTGGACACTCAAGGTGGTTGCACGACGACGCCGGGCAGCAACACGGCGTCACCCTGGTGCCCCGGCGTCTACGGGTCACAGGGCGCGTCGGGCACTTCGAATCTTCCCGGCGCCCGCTATGGCGCTGCCGGCTGGGTCGATGCGAATGGCGACTTCTGGCTCTTCGGCGGCGACGGCTACGGCTCGCCCACCAATACCGTCGGCGATCTGAACGACCTCTGGCGCTACGCGCCGTAGCGGTTGCGAGCTTGCCGGTCGAGCCGGTCCGCCTTCCCGGGGGCGAGAGGCGAACCGGCTCGGTTCGGCTACGGCAGTTGCGGCCGCGTCACCTGATCGAGCCGCTTGTCGGTCAGGGTTTCCAGGAAGGCGACCAGATCGCGTTGCTCCTGCGCCGTGAGGTGCAGGGGCTGGATCAGCGGGTCCTGGTTTTTGTCCGCGCGATCCCCGCCGCGGTTGTAGTGCGCCACCACCTCGGGCAAGGTGGCGTAGGCGCCGTCGTGCATATAGAAGGCGAAGGAGCCGGCGTTGTAGAGCGACGGCGTCTTGAAGCGCTTCGCGTCCGACGGATCCTTGGTCACCGCGCCCCGCCCCTCGTCCTCCTTCAGAGGGCCGACCTGGGGCACGCCGATGTCGTGGTAGTTGTTGTCGGTGAGGGCGGGCGGCACATGGCAGGCCGTGCACAGCGCCTTGCCCTGGAACAGCGCAAAGCCGCGTTTGGCGGCCGGGCTGATGGCATGGGCGTTGCCGGCGACGTAGCGCTGGAACGGTGCCTGGGTGGCGATCAGCGTGCGCTCGAACGAGGCGATCGCCTTGGCGATGTTCTCCGGGGTGGCATCGCTGTGAAAGACCGCGTGGAACTGCTTGCGGTAGCCGGGAATCGCGTTGACCGTGGCGACGTTCTCCTTCATGGTCCCACCCATTTCGCCGGGGGCGGTGAGCGGACCCATGTGGCCGGGCAGCGCGCCGGTCTGCTGCTCGAGCGACGACGCCCGGCCATCCCAGAAGAGCGAGGTGTAGTACGCCGAATTGTCCCAGGACGGCGCCCAGCGGCCCAGTTCGCCGCCCTGCCCGAAGGCGCGCGGCGTGATGCCGGCGCCGCCGGCGAACGGCACGTGGCAGCTCGCGCAGGAGAGCGCGTGGTTCTTCGACAGGCGCGTGTCGAATGCGAGCTGGTGCCCCAGCGCGATCTTTGCGGCCGACTGGGGGTTGTCTGCGGGAATCGGCGCCGGCGGCAGTTTCCACCGGGACAGATCGTCTTGCGCGTGGGCTGCGCCGAGCGCGCCCAGCAGGGCGATGGCGACGGCATGTCGTGCCGGCATTGCGGATCGGGTTCGGCTCATCGAGGTGCTCCTTTCCGGAAAGGGATCCCGGTCCGTTCGGGCCGGAGGGGAATGAAATATTGCAGGGACATCACCGGCGAAACGATATTTCTATCGAGTGATTATTTCAAATTGATTTTTCATATCGTTGGAATGCGATCTCCCTATCCCGGTGTCGGATTCGGTCTTGGCGGGGCGGATACAAGTGATTACGAAATTTCGTACGGGCTACCCTGATTGCGTGTTACGTGGGAAAAAATCCCATCTATACTTCGTTCCGTTGCGTGTTCCGCGAATTCGCTTGGACGCACGCCGAGAGAGGGAATGGAGGGCAGGACCATGGTGGAAGGCAGCGTGATTTCCCGGGCAACCCGGTCGAGCGAAAGGCTGCACGGTTACGACGAATACCGCGACGCGGTGGAGCGGATCGCGACGTCCGTCGCCGAGATCACGCGCCGTGCCGGCCGGTTCGGCGTGCGGGTGGAGGTCGACAGCATTTCGCAGCGGCCGGTCCGGACCTGCCATACGGTCCGCATCCGAAACGGCATGGCGGTTCGCGAGGTGATCCTGTCGAGGGAGGAGTTTTTCGACGAATTCGGGTTGTTCCGGCGCAGCGCCGTGCCGCGCCTCGAAGAAGCGCTGCGAACCCTCGGAAGCCAGTAGTGCGTCCGGCACATCCGATGCCTCGTCGGGTGGGGGCATCCATCCCATTGGTTCCGACGGGCAGGGCGGAATAATTCGCGACGCTCCCCTGGAATGCCACTAGAATCGCCGCTGCGTCGTTCGCCAGCAGCCCTTTCGGCGACATTCCCTTTGCCGGAGAGTACGCTTTGGCCTCAACGCCCCCCGCTGGCATGGCTCCTGCCGGCGATTCCCTGCCCCCGCTGGCGGATCGGTTCGCCACCCCCTGCAATCGCATGGCGGTCTGGCAGTGCCTGTCCACGGTGATCCCCATTGCGGCCATCTGGTTCGCCATCGCCACCATCCCGCTCGATTCGCTGCGCAATGTCCTGGTGGCGGTTGGTCTGGCGGGTCTGCTGACCTTGTTTCTTGTGCGCGTCTTCGTCCTCATGCACGATTGCGGTCATGACAGCCTGTTTCGCAGCCGACTGGGCAACCGCGCGATGGGGTTCGTCTTTGGCGTGCTGGCCGGGATGCCGCAAATGGTCTGGGCGCGGCATCATCAATATCACCATCAGACCAACGGCAACTGGGCGCGCTATCGTGGTCCGCTCAACATTACTACCGTTGCGCAGTACCGCGCGATGAGTCCGGCAGCGCAACGCCGGTATCGGATGCTGCGCAGCATCTGGCTTGCGCCATTGGCGGGGTTCTTCTATCTCATCCTGTCCCCGCGCATCACCTGGCTGCAGGCCACGGTCGCCCTGGCACTTTGCTCGGTATCCCGCTTCGGCAAGGGCGATCTCAGCCTCGCGCAACGCGGGTCCTTTGGCACGCCCCGCTGCCGGTCGATCGGCGACTATCGCCACATGCTCTGGAACAACCTTGCGCTGCTGAGCGTGGCTGCGGGGTTGATCCTGTGCATGGGCTTGGGGAGATTCCTGCCGTTTTACCTGTTGCCCTTGTCGCTGGCCGGGGGCGGCGCGATCGTGCTGTTTTCCATCCAGCACAACTTTGAGGGTTCGAGCGCCTCCGGTGACGAAGGCTGGGACCGGCAGCGCGCCGCCCTGGACGGCACCAGCTTTCTGATTCTGCCGCGCTGGCTGAACTGGTTCACGGCCAATATCGCCTATCACCATGTGCATCACCTGTGCGCGCGTGTGCCCAACTATCGCCTGGCAAGCTGCCATGACCAGCATGCCGCCCAGTTCCGGCAAGTGCGTCGGATCTCGTTGGCGCAGGTGCCGCGACACGCCCGCTGCATCCTGTGGGACCAGGAATCCCGCAGCATCGTTTCGCCGCAGGGAATCGGAGCCGTGCCAAACGCGCCGGCGGCCGGCACCCGGTACGGTTGATCGCCGTGGTCAGCAAGGCATGGGTACGGGCGCGGGGCGCGGTAGTGCCGGGGTTCCCGTTGCCGTGTACGCAGCGTGGGCAGCAATAAAAAAAGAGCCTGGTCAAAAGACCAGGCTCGGAAAAGCACCACGTAAAGGAGGAGACAGGAGAAGCCCGGGCTGGCGCCCGAACAAGTGGTGCCAAGGAGATGAAATCGTTACGCGTTTGCCGTCTTGCGTGCCCTTTCTTTCGTTGCATCGCTGGAGGCAGTCACGGTGTCGATGGTTGCAGACATCGCGGCAGAAATGTTTGACTCTGCCCAATCCACCGTGGCTTGGGCAGCCTGAAAGAACGTGTCGAGCGCGGCGTTCGCATTGGTGAACGCAAGCCGGCAGGCGGCAACCGCGGGCTCCGATCCGACCGGGGCGCTCTCGGAGGCGGAGGCGAACCATGCGCCGACCTGGCGTTGGTGCTCGGCGCGCTGCGCCTGGAAAATCTTCGTCAGTTCGCTGCGTGTGCCGTTGGCGATGGCGTAGGCATCACGCGAGTAGCCCAGCCAGCGTTCGGCGGCCGGTTTCCCGGCGGCGGCGACGGCATCGACGATGTGCCGGGCGTCGCGCGCGCTGCGCAGCGCGTGGACCGTGTCCGTACCCTCCTGCAAAACGGCTCGTGCCGTTGCGGCGTTCAGGTCGGCCCACTTTCCCATGGCATCGACCGTCATCTGCCCGGCGGCGCTGGCCGCGTCGAGATGGATCTTTTGCAGATCCCGCATGTGCGCAAAGGTCGTTGTCATGGTTTTCTCCCGAATTCGGGTGTGTCGCTGCAATGATGTCGAAAAGCGTCTTTCAACGAACTACTATCTCCCGGAGTGTCGAACTTCCGGCTTCGTGCTACGACGGTTTGAATTCTATGCTGCTTTGCACAAAAGTCAAGAGGTTCTTTGGCGGGGATTGATGCCGGTTTTTGTGGAAATTTAATTTCTGTTGAAAATCAATGGGTAGATGTTGCATTTTGGTGCTTCTTTAATCAAACACTTTCAGTCGGTCGCCTATTGCGGTGCGATGGCCCGGCTGTGCGGGAGGGCTTGTTCCGATGAATTCCGAACCGTATTCGTTTGCGCCGTTCGCCGGTATCCAGGCCGCCGAGGCCGTGGACGCCGCCATTACCTCCCGGCGCTCCGTGCGCGCGTTTCTTCCCGATCCCATCCCGCGCCAGACCATCGTGGAGATCCTGCGCGTCGCCAGCCGGGCGCCCAGCGGCACAAATATTCAGCCGTGGAACGTCCATGTCGTCACCGGGGAGGCCCTGGACCGGCTTTCGCAGGCCATCCTGGCCGCATACAACGACCCGCAGGAGCGTGAGCAGCATCGGGAGGAATATCCGTACTATCCCCTGCGTTGGGTCGATCCATATCTGGCGCGCCGCCGCAAGGTCGGCTGGGACCTGTATGGCCTGCTTGGCATCGACCGGGGCGACGAAGCGAAGATGCAGGCCCAGGAAGGGCGCAATTTCGAGTTCTTCGATGCGCCCGTAGGAATGGTGTTCTCCATCGATCGCAGCTTGAGCCAGGGCAGCTGGCTCGATTACGGGATGTTCCTGCAGAACGTCATGATCGCGGCGCGCGCCCGCGGCCTGGATACCTGTCCGCAGGCGTCATTCAATCCGTTTCATCGCGTGATCCGTGCGCAGCTGGGCATCGACGACGAGTACACGATCGTCTGCGCCATGGCGCTGGGGAAGGCCGACCCGAGCCGGATCGAGAATTCGCTGGTGACGGAGCGCGAACCGATCGAGAACTTCGTGCGCTTCATCGATTCCTGAGCGCGGTCGGGCGGCGGCAAACGCCAGTAGAATTCGGGCCGAACATTCAAGAACGATCGCTTCAGGGAAAGGGCGGAGCCATGCGCGGTTCATTGCACCGGTGTTTCGGGTTGGGGGTGGCTGCGGTGCTGCTGGCGCTGTCCGGTGCGGCGTCGGCCCACCGCGTGGTCCATCATCACGGGGCCG
>JAKCCX010000006.1 GCA_021838715.1 Pseudomonadota bacterium
TCTGCCAAGCGCTGTAGATGGCCATGTCGCCGGATCGTGGAAAGGAGGCGCGATGACACGAGTGAACAGGTTTCTGATTTTCCCCGGCATCGGTTTGATTCTGGTGCTGACGGCGTGCGGCGGGGGGCGATCGCCGGCTTCGGCCGCCGGTGCGGTTCCCATCGCCAGGAGCGCGAACAGCGTGGCGGCAACCGTCGCCACCACAACGGTGACGGCGGACACCCAATAAGCGCCGCGGCGGTATCGATGGGCAACGTACGCCCGGAGAACTCCGGTTAGACGTGCTTGCTCCAGCCAGAAGCGCGGCATGCCCCCTGAGTTGCGTCCTTGCGCTCAATCGACAAGACGCCAAGTTCCAACTCCCTGATGGTGATGGCCGATATGAAGAGGTCGGCGGCATCGGCGATCGCGACAACCCGACCGGCCCCGATCTGCCGATCGACGCCAATCCGGCATTCGACCGGATCCGGCTCGCGCGACGCATCCTGATCAGTTCCCGGTTCGCCTTTGGCCCATCCGGCGACGATCCGTCCGCTCGCCCTCCGGAAAGGGCTGTACGCCCGCGGCGAAAAGCGAGGGGGAATCCGCCTCGCAGCAGAAACCGTGTGTCGAAACTTTTTACAAATCAATTCCCATGCCGTGGACCTCCGCCGGACGAAATAGACAAATACACCGGCAAATCAATTTGATACAAACATCTGGCACTCTTTTTGCTTTTGCTTTCGTGCATTCATTACCCAATTCAAGGAGTCTCAACCATGCGTCTCAAAGCACTTTGCCTGGGCAGCGCCGTTGCCGCCGCGACGATGGCCGGAGCGGCCGCGCATGCAACCCCGCTCAGCACGCCGACGTTCTCGGTCAGCGTCTATTCCGCACTGACGCCGAACAGCAGCATCGGCAGTTCCAACCAACAAGCGCTGCCCACCAACCCGATCGTCACGGGAAGCAACGAGATCGCATCGTTCACCCTGGCCGGATTGCCGCAATGGTTCGTCGGCGCGAGCACGACCAACTCGCTCGGAAACTTCGTCGGAGCCTCCCTCAGCAACAGCGTCTGGACCGCGCCCTCCAATATCAGCAACTTGGCGTTCATGAACGGCGGAAGCTTCGGCAGCATCCTGAGCACGCCGAGCTTCGGCAGCGCGACCATCTTCGACCTGGCCCTCAACGGCAACACCGGGACCCTGGCCAATCCGCTTACGCTGACGATCACCCATGACGACGGGATGAGCCTTTTTGCGAGCAACTACCAGTACACCGCCGCCTCCGGCCCGGTCTACGTCGACACGACGACGTTCACGATTCCGGCCGGAACGACAGGTCCCTACAACCTGTGGTACCTCGAAGCCAATGGCGCCCCCTCGGCACTGGAAGTCTCCGTCCCGGAACCCGGCACCGTCTCGCTGTTCGCGATGGCGCTGCTCAGCCTTGGTTTCGTCGCCTACCGCCGCCGGATGTAACGCCCGATGATCCTCCGGCAATGGCCGGGGGCACTGCGACGACGAGCGAACGCCGCGGAAGCGGCGCACCGGGGCCGCTTCCGCGGCCCCGATTTCGTTATGGATGGCGGATTGACAATGCAACCGGGAAAGCCCGGCCACAGCAGCGCGGCCGCGAGATGTGGTGGGCCCAACAGGACTTGAACCTGTGACCAATCGATTATGAGTCGACTGCTCTAACCAACTGAGCTATGGGCCCGGCGCGGACGCGCGGCGACGGGAAGTATCCGGCGCCGCTCCCGCCCCCCCGCGTTTGGAGGGATGGGAAGGCGAAAGCTTACTCGAGGAAGCTCTTGAGCTTGTCCGAACGGCTGGGGTGGCGCAGCTTGCGCAGCGCCTTGGCTTCGATCTGGCGGATCCGCTCGCGGGTGACGTCGAACTGCTTGCCGACCTCCTCGAGCGTGTGGTCGGTGCTCATCTCGATGCCGAAGCGCATGCGCAGCACCTTGGCTTCGCGCGGAGTGAGCGAATCCAGCACATCCTTGGTCACGTCGGCAAGACTCGAGTACTGCGCCGCGTCGGCCGGGGCCACCGTGGTCGTGTCTTCAATGAAGTCGCCGAGGTGTGAGTCGTCGTCGTCGCCGATCGGCGTCTCCATCGAGATCGGTTCCTTGGCGATCTTGAGGATCTTCCGGATCTTGTCCTCCGGCATCTCCATCTTCTCGGCAAGCGTCGCCGGGTCGGGCTCCAGACCGGTTTCCTGCAGGATCTGGCGGCTGATCCGGTTCATCTTGTTGATCGTCTCGATCATGTGAACCGGGATGCGGATGGTGCGCGCCTGATCGGCGATCGAGCGCGTGATCGCCTGCCGGATCCACCACGTGGCATAGGTCGAGAACTTGTAGCCGCGGCGGTATTCGAACTTGTCCACGGCCTTCATCAGGCCGACGTTGCCCTCCTGGATGAGGTCCAGGAACTGCAGGCCGCGGTTGGTGTACTTCTTCGCGATCGAAATCACCAGCCGCAGGTTCGCCTCGGTCATCTCGCGCTTGGCCTTGCGCGCCTTCGCCTCGCCGGTGGCCATCTGCTTGTAGACCTCGCGCAGGTCCTTGAGCGGCAGCACCGCACGCTTCTGCAGCGCGGAGAGCTTGCTCTGCAGCTCGTGCACCGCCGGCAGATTGCGGCGCAGCACCTCGGCATAGGGTTCGCCGCTTTCCGCCTCGCGCGACACCCAGCGCGTGTTGATCTCGGAACCCGGGAAGTGCTTGATGAAGTGCGGCCGGGGCATGCCGCACTTGTTGACCATGATGTCGTAGATCTTCTTTTCGAGGCTGCGCACCTCTTCCACCTGGGCGCGCAGCGAGTCGCACAGCCTCTCCACCATCTTGGCGGTGAAGCGCAGCGACATCAGCTCCTCGAGGATCTGCTCCTGGGCGCGCGTGTACCCCTTCGACTTGTACCCTTCCTTCTCGAAGGCGACACGCATTTTTTCGAACAGCTTGGCGACATTGTCGAAGCGCTCGAGGGCACGCTCCTTGAGCTCGTCCAGCTGGGCCGCGGTCATGCCGCTGGCGCCGATATCGGTGCTCTCGCCTTCGTCGTTGTCGTCGTCGTCATCGCTCGAACTGCTGCTGCCGCCGGGCAGGTCGTCGGCGTTGGGGTCGACCAGACCATCGACCACCTCGTCGATCGGCAGCTGACCGGCACGGATGCGCTCGGCGTGGGAGAGGATCTCCGCGACCGTGGTCGGGCAGGCGGAGATCGCGATCACCATGTGCTTGAGGCCGTCCTCGATGCGCTTGGCGATCTCGATTTCGCCCTCGCGGGTGAGCAGTTCCACCGAACCCATTTCGCGCATGTACATGCGCACCGGGTCGGTCGTGCGGCCGAATTCGGCATCGACGCTCGACAGCGCCGCCTCGGCCTCTTCCTCGGCATCGTCGTCCGTGCTCGCCGACGGCACGTTTTCGTTCATCAACAGCGTCTCGGCATCGGGCGCCTGGTCATAGACCTGGATCCCCATGTCGCCGAACGTGCTGATGATGGCGTCGATCGCCTCGGCGTCGACGAGATTGTCCGGGAGATGGTCGTTGATCTCCGCGTAGGTCAGGAAACCGCGCTCCTTGCCGAGCTTGATCAGCGCCTTGAGCTTGTTTCGGCGCGCCTCGAGGTCCTCTTCCGAACCCTGATAGCTGCGCTCCAGCGCCTCCTTGAGCGCCCGCTCCTTGGCGCGGCGGTCCTTGTTGCGCGCCTTGGGCGCCATCTTCTCGGCGATCTGAACCGCCGGATCGACGCCGTCGTCGCGCGCTTCCGGCAACGCATCTCCGCCGCTGTCGTCGGCGAACTCCTCTTCCCGCCCCGCTGCCGCCTTGCCGGCCTTGCCGGCGGATTTGGCCGTGCCCTTCGCCGGCGGCTTGGCGGCGGCCGGGGAACTCTTGGCCGCCGGCTTCGCGACCTTGGCGGCCGGAACCGTCGCCGCAGTCGCGGCCTTCTTCAATTTGGTCGCCTCCGCAGCGGTCGCCTTCTTGGCGGCGGAACCCGCCTTGGTCACGGCGGTCTTGGACGCGGAGGTGGTCTTTTTCTTCGGTGCAGCGGCTTTGGTCATAGAACCCGGTTACTCTCGAAAAGCGGATGGGCAGGCGCCGACACGCCGACAAATCGCCGGAGGGCCGTCGCGATCAAAAAGCGATCTCTACTCGATCGAACAAGATGGATGGGCCACCGCGAGCAGACCCCTGCGACGGAACAAAGTTCCCCGCAACGCAACCTGCCGACGACGATCCAACCCCAATGCGCCACACGGAGCAATGCCTCCGAGGCGCGGGAGGCCGCTTGCCTCCGAAAACCCGACCTGTGCGGGTGCGCAATTCAACTCGCCATTTTACCAAAAAATGGGGGTCAGTCCGCTCTTTCCAAGGGATCCGCGGCGTTTTTTTGCGCTCCCCGCTCCTGCTTGATGTCCCGCAAACGCTGCGTCAGTTCGAGGTAGCGCTCGAGGTCGGCGCCCGCGATCGCCTGCCCGGACCGCGACGCCTCCTCCGCGATCCGCCGCATTTCCGCCTGGACGCGCTCGGCCTCGAGAGCGAGAAAGCCGGAGCGCAGTTCCTCCCGCGCCACCGATTCCGCGTCGTCCTCGCGCAGATCGCGGGTCGCCAGACTGCGAAACTCGTCGATGTACTCGCTTTGCGCCAGCGCCTCGAGCACCGCGCCGGTATGCGCCACGCCGCCGCTGGTCGCGGCGCGCCAGACTTGCGCAAGCTGCCGGTCCAACCGCTCGCTGCCGTCGACCGCCAGCACCGCGATCTGCGCGTTGAACTCCCGCGCCAATCCCGGAAACGCCAGCAGGCGCTGCAGGAGCCGTCGCTTCAGATGCTCGACCTGCCGCCGTTCGCCGCCACCCCGCCGGCCGGAGCCTTCCGAGCCGCCATCGGCGCGATCGCGCGGCGGCGGCAGCCGACGCCACGGCACCAGTCCGAACAGGTTTTCGAGATCCTGCGCCGGCGTGCGCGCCGCCTCGCCGAGGACCCGGACGAGCTGCATCCGCAAGGCTCCGGGCGGCATCGCCTCCAGCAGAGGGCGGGCTGCCGCCACGGCCGCGGCCCGCCCTTCCGGCTGCGCGAGATCGCAACCCTCGCTCACCGACCGCAGGAACCATTGCGACAGACTCATCGCGCGCGCCAGCTCCGTTTCGAACGCGCCGGCGCCATGCGCACGGATCAGACTGTCGGGATCCTCTCCTTCGGGCAGGAACAGGAAACTCGCCCGACGCTCGTCGCCGATCGCCGGCAGCGTCGCCTCCAGCGCCCGCCGCGCCGCCTTGCGCCCGGCCGCATCCCCGTCGAACGAAAAAATGACGTGCGGCGTCAGACGGAACAACGTCCCGACCTGATGGGGCGTGATCGCCGTCCCCAGCGCCGCCACCGTTTCCGGAAATCCGGCCTGCGCCAGCTGGATGACATCCATGTAGCCTTCGCAGACGATGGCGCGCGCCGCCCGGCGGATCGCTTCCGACGCCTCGTAGAGGCCATAGAGTTCCTGGCCTTTGTGATACACCGGCGTCTCGGGCGAATTCAGGTATTTCGGCTCGGAACCGTCGAGCACGCGCGCGCCGAACCCGATCACCGCCCCGCGGCGGTTGCGGATCGGGAACATGAGGCGGCCGCGGAATCGGTCATAGCGCTTGTTTTCCTCGCCCGTGATGACCAGGCCGGCCTCGGCGAGACGCGGATCGGCGTAATTTTCGAACACCGCCTTGAGCGACTGCCAGCCTTCGGGTGCGTATCCCAGGGCGTAGCGCGCCGCGATCGCGCCGGTCAGGCCGCGCGATTTGCAGTATTCGATCGCCGACGGCGCCTCCTTGAGCTGGCGGCGGTAGAAGTCCGCCGCCGTCTGCAGCACTTCGGTGAGCCCGCGGCTGCGCGCCCGCTCGCCCCCCGAATCCCGCCCCTCCTGGGGAACGGTCATGCCGACGCCCTGCGCGAGTTCCTGGATGGCCTCGACGTAGCTCAGTCCGCGATGGTCCATCAGGAATCCGATGGCCGAACCGTGGGCGCCGCAACCGAAACAATGGAAAAACTGCTTGCTCGGACTGACGGTGAAGGAAGGGGTCTTTTCGCCGTGGAAGGGACACAGGCCGAGATAGTTCTGGCCGCTCTTTTTGAGTGCGACCGAACGGCCCACCACGTCGACGATGTCGACGCGGGCGAGCAGGTCGACGATGAATCCCTGGGGAATCACGGCAAAATCCGTCCGCCCCGCCGCGAGGAGCCGGCGTTACCCTGCAATTCGGCCCTTGACCAATCCGGAGACTTTCGACATGTCGGCCCGCCCCGCCAGGCGCGGCTTGAGCAGCGCCATGACCTTGCCCATCGCCGCGGGGCCGCTGGCGCCCGCCGCTGCGGTCTCCGCGATCGCGGCGTCCACCGCCGCCAGGACCTCGGCTTCCGAAAGCTGCGCCGGCAGATAGTCCTGCAACACCGCCATTTCCGCCGTTTCCTTGTCGACGAGGTCGGTACGGCCGGCCTTGGCGAACTGTTCGATCGCGTCCTTGCGCTGCTTGATGAGCCGCTCGACCACCGCCACCGCCGCGGCATCGTCGACGACGACGCGCTCGTCGACCTCCTTCTGCTTGATCGCGGCGAGCAACAGGCGGATCGTCCCCAGGCGCTCCGTTTCGCGCGCGCGCATCGCAGCCTTCATGTCCTCGGTGATCCGGTCTTTCAGGCTCATGCTCATCTCGCTTTCCTCCTCCGAAACAAAAAACGCGCCATCCGGCGCGTTTTTTCCGCTCTTGCCACGGCGCGGAAACGTCCGCTCCGCGCGCCCGATCAATACAGCTTCTTCGGCAGCATCTGGCTGCGCAGGCGCTTGAAATGGCGCTTGATCGCTGCAGACTTCTTGCGCTTGCGCTCGGCCGTGGGCTTCTCGTAGAACTCCCGGGCGCGCAGCTCGGTCAGCAGCCCGCATTTCTCGATGGTGCGCTTGAAGCGGCGCAGGGCCACTTCGAAAGGTTCGTTTTCCTTGAGTCGTATCGTCGGCATCCGGGTTCTCGCTAGGCGGGCGTGGAGCCCGTTGGAAAGCGTGGGATTCTAGCGGGTTTTCGGAATGTTTGCCAAGCGTCTGCCGGTACACTCCGCGCCGGGAATTTTCCTCGCAACCTACCACGTGGAAGCCGCCGGCGTGCATATCCTCGGCATCGAATCCTCCTGCGACGAAACCGGCGTCGCGCTATACGACAGCGACACCGGCGCGGTCGTCCACGCCCTGCACTCCCAGGTGGCGCTGCACCGGGAATATGGCGGCGTGGTCCCCGAACTCGCCTCGCGCGACCATGTGCGGCACCTGCTGCCGCTGGTGGACGACGTCGTGACGCGGGCCGGGATCGCGCGCGCCCGGATCGATGCGATCGCCGTCACCGCAGGCCCCGGCCTGGCGGGCGCGCTGCTGGTCGGGTGCGGGGTTGCCGCGGGAATCGGCTATGCGCTGCGCAAGCCGGTGATCCCGGTCCACCATCTGGAAGGCCACCTGCTCTCCCCCCTCCTCGCCCGGCCGTCGCCGCAGTTCCCCTTCCTCTGCCTGCTGGTGTCGGGCGGGCACACCATGCTGCTGCACGTGCATGGCCCCGGGCGCTATGCGCTCCTGGGCGAAACCCTGGACGATGCGGCGGGAGAGGCCTTCGACAAGACCGCGCAATTGCTCGGACTGGGATATCCCGGAGGGCCGGAAGTCTCGCGTCTGGCGGAGTTCGGCACGCCGGGCGCCGTCCGCCTGCCGCGCCCGATGCTCGATCAACCCAACCTCGACTTCAGTTTCAGCGGCCTGAAGACCGCCGTCCTGACCCAGGTGCGCAACCTCGGCGCCGGCGGCACCTGCGACCAAGCCCGCGCCGACATCGCGCGCGGATTCGTCGATGCGGTGGTGGACGTGCTCGTCGGCAAGGCGCTGCGCGCCCTCGGCCGGACGGGCCTCACGCAACTGGTCGTGGCGGGTGGGGTCGGCGCCAACACGCAACTGCGCGCGGCGCTCACGCAGACCCTGGCGCCGCGCGGCGCCAGGGTGTTCTATCCGCCGACCGATCTCTGCACCGACAACGGCGCGATGATCGCCTACGCCGGATGGGTGCGGTTTTCGCTCGCCGGTCCCGGCGGCATCGAACCGCTGCGCGTCCACCCTCGGTGGGACCTCTGCAGCCAATAGGGCGCTTATCGCGCCTTCTTCCCGATCCGGCTTTCCGTCCCCGCACGCAACTTCGCGATATTGCCGCGATGGCGCCACACGAGGCACGCGGCCATGAATACGACAGCGAGCGACACCGGATCCGGACCGCGCAGCGCCAGCAGCCCGACCGCGGCTGCCACTGCGCTCGACATCGAGGCCAGCGAGGAATACCGGAACAGTGCGGCCATCAGGAGCCAGACGCCGCAGGCGCCCAGCCCGACCGGGAAGTCGATCGCCAGCAGCGCTCCGAGGAACGTCGCCACGCCCTTTCCGCCCTGGAACCCCAGGAACACCGGATAGAGATGGCCGAGAAACGCCGCCGCGCCGCACCACGGAACGACGGAATGCAGCGCCGCCCCCACCGGCAGGTTCACGCTGCCGGCATCCCGCGCCGCCAGCCAGACCAGGCCGACCGCCAAAGCCCCCTTGCCGGAATCGCCCAACAAGGTGAGCAAGGCCGCGACCCTGCCGCCGCCGCGCAATACGTTGGTCGCGCCGGGGTTGCGCGATCCATAGCTGCGCGGATCGGCCAACCCCATCGCCCGGCTGACGACGACCGCAAACGGCACCGATCCCAGCAGGTACGAAACGACGATCGCCAATCCGGCGGCGCCGGATGCCGCGACGCTCATGCGCCGCTCACCGGCGCCCCCCCTCCCGCGGACACCGTCCCGCCCAAACCCTTGGGCAAGGGAAACACCATGTTTTCCACCACCCCGGCGACCGCGTGGACGGACGCCGCGCCAAGATTGCGCAAGCGCTCCGTCACCTGCTGCACCAGCACTTCGGGGGCGGAGGCACCGGCGGTGATCCCGACCCGCGCCACACCCTCCAGCCAAGCCGGGTCGATGTCCGCCGCACTGTCCACGAGATAGGCGCGAATGCCCATGCGCTCGGCAACCTCGCGCAAGCGGTTGGAATTCGAACTGGTACGGCTACCGACGACGATCATCATGTCCACCCGCGGCGCCAGCACCTTTACGGCATCCTGCCGGTTCTGGGTTGCGTAACAAATGTCGCCGCGCTTGGGTTCGGCGATATCGGGAAAACGCTGCTTGAGCGCGATGACGATCCGCGCCGCATCGTCGATCGACAGGGTGGTCTGGGTCACATACGCCAGCGCACGGGGATCGGCGACCTGAAGCCGCGCGACGTCATCCTCGGTTTCGACGAGATAGATTCCGCCGTCGGTCTGCCCCATGGTGCCGTCGACCTCGGGGTGCCCGCGGTGACCGATCATCACGACCTCGCGGCCCTGGGCGCGCATGCGCGCCACCTCGGTGTGCACCTTGGTCACCAACGGACAGGTCGCATCGAAAACCCGCAGGCTGCGTTCGAGGGCGCGCGCATACACCGCGCGCGATACGCCGTGGGCGGAAAACACCACGGTCGCCCCTTCCGGAATGTCCTCGATCTCCTCGACGAACACCGCCCCCTGGGCGCGGAGGTCGTCCACCACGTACGTGTTGTGGACGATTTCATGCCGGACGTAGATCGGCGCACCGTACAACTGCAGTGCCCGGCGCACGATCTCGATGGCGCGATCGACCCCGGCGCAAAACCCGCGGGGCTGGGCGAGCAACACTTCCATTTGTTGGCCTTTCATAACTCCCATTCCCGTGGGTGCCAAACCCGCGCAACCGTCGTTCAATCAGTCGATTTCGTCGAAGACCCCCATTGTAATTTGAAGGAGCCTCCCGTTGGCGATCAAGGACTGGCCGGCATCGGAACGCCCCCGCGAGCGCCTGCTCGCGCACGGTCCCGCGGCATTGACCGACGCCGAACTGCTCGCCCTGCTGCTGGGCAGCGGCAGCGCAGCCGGCTCCGTGCTCGACCGCGCCCGCGACGCCCTGCAACATTTCGGCGGTCTCGGATGCCTGCTGACCGCGCCGCTCGATGCCGTGAAAGGCGTCCCCGGCTGGGGCCTGGCAAGCTACGCCCGCCTGCAGGCGGTGACGGAACTCGCCAAGCGCATGCTGCGGGAAGAGGCGGCTCGCCCCCAACCCCTCGACTCGCCGCAGAAGGTGCGGGAATATCTGTGTCTGTCCCTCGCCAACAAGGGCCATGAGTTGTTCGTCGTCCTGTTTCTCGATGCCCAGCATCGCCTGATCGCGGGCGAAGAAATGTTCCGGGGCACGCTCACCCAGACCAGCGTCTACCCGCGGGAAATCGTCAAGCACGCCCTGCACCACAACTGCGCGGCGGTGATCCTGGCCCACAACCACCCATCGGGCGTCGCCGAACCCAGCCGCGCCGACGAATCGCTGACGCGGGCGCTGCAAAATGCGCTGGCGCTGATCGATGTCCGGGTGCTCGACCACATCGTCGTGGCGGGCACGCGCAGCGTGTCGTTCGCCGAACGCGGAATGCTCTGACACAACCTGGACAATGTGAATCGGGAGCGCCGGCCCCATTTTCCGGCCAAGATCCGTACGGAACCCACAACACCAGCGCGGGAATACACGCACCGGGCATCCGGTCTTTCCGCAAAACCGAAGCGCGTTCCTCGGGAATTCGGCAAAATACGCCCGATCAACGCGCCCGATCGCCGCAGCCAGGCGATGCCCCGGGTCCTTCTTCGTAGTCCGCCGCGCGACGCGGCGTCCGTTTCTTGCGAGGTCTCACGTTGTCCGAAGCCACTCCCACCCCATCCACCGAACCGGGCAAAGCCGCGCGCGGCCGCCGGTCCAAGCCGGATACCATGACGCCCCTCGAGCGCAAGGCCGCCCGGAGCCTGGCATCAATCTACGGGCTGCGGATGCTCGGACTTTTCCTGATCCTGCCGGTGTTCTCGGTCTATGCCGAGCACCTGCCGATGGGCCACAACAAGACCCTCGTCGGCCTGGCACTGGGGATCTACGGTCTTACGCAGGCGCTCCTGCAGATCCCCCTGGGGGCGGCGAGTGACCGGTTCGGACGCAAGCCGGTGATGATGCTCGGTCTTGCCGTGTTTGCCGCCGGCTCGTTCATCGCCGGCGCCAGTCACGATCTCTACATCATCATCGTCGGCCGTGCGATCCAGGGGTCCGGCGCGATCTCCGCGGCGATCTCGGCAATGGTTGCCGACGCGACCCAGGAACACAATCGCACCAAGGCGATGGCCATGGTCGGCATGACCATCGGCATGAGTTTCGTGCTCTCGCTCATCGCCGGCCCGGCGCTCTACGACGCCATCAGCATTCCCGGCATGTTCATCCTGACCGGCGTGCTCGCGCTGGCGGCGATCGCGGTGGTGCGCTGGGTGGTGCCGGACGTTCCCATGACCACCCATGCCGAAGAGACCCAGGGCCACTGGGCGCACGCGGTCTTCACCCCCGCGCTGCTGAAGCTCGACTTCTCGATCTTCGTGGTCAACTTCCTGCAACTGAGCATGTTCGTCGTGCTGCCGGTCGCGCTCGTCAAGTACGCCGGCATTCCCCTGCTGCATCACTGGATGATCTATCTGCCGGTGACGATCATCTCGTTCGCGCTGGCCATCCCGGGGATCATCCAGGCGGAAAAGCACGGCCACATGAAAACCGTGTTCGTAGGCGCGGTGGCCCTGCTTCTCGTGACCATGATCCTGTTCGCCCTGGGCTATCGCAGCACGTTCGCACTGATTGCCGCCCTGTTCCTGTTCTTCGTCGCATTCAACCTGATGGAGGCGCTGCTGCCGTCGCTGGTGTCCCGCACCGCGCCGCCGTCCCGCAAGGGACTGGCGCTGGGGATCTACAACACGGGGCAGTCGCTTGGGCTCTTTGCCGGCGGCGCGGTAGGCGGCCTGCTCGCGCAGTATGCCGGCCCGCAGACGGTGTTCCTGGTCGCCGCGGCGATCGCCGCGGTCTGGCTGGCCGTCGCCTTCACGGTGAAGCCGCCGGTGCGCCGCAAGCCGCAGCCCGCCGCAGCCTGAGCCGGGAATCGCTGCACAGCACCGCACGCGGGGGCCCGGACCGGGTTCCCGCGCCGTCGGCCCGGCGGCTTGGCGCGACCGCCGCCCCGGGAAGAATTTTCGGATATAATTTTCGGCTTTATTCGCCCAACCGGGGCACGGAAGGAACATCAACATGGCTCGCGTCTGCATCGTCACGAAAAAGCGGCCGATGGTCGGGAACCGCGTTTCGCACGCGAACAACAAGACCAAACGCCGTTTCCTGCCGAACCTGCAATACCGCCGTTTCTGGCTCGAAGAGCAGAAGCGCTGGATCCGCCTGCGCATCAGCAACGCCGCACTGCGCACCATCGACAAGCTCGGCATCGACGCGGTCGTCGCCGATCTGCAAGCCAAGGGCGAGCTCTAAGAGACTCGGCAGCCGGAAGGCGTCCGTCACCACATAACCGGAGATCACCATGGCAAAAGGAGCGCGGGAAAAGATCAAGCTGGAATCCTCTGCGGGTACCGGCCACTTCTACACCACGACCAAGAACAAGCGCACCAAACCGGAAAAGATGGAACTCATGAAGTTCGATCCGGTTGCGCGCAAGCACGTGAGCTACAAGGAAACCAAGCTCAAGTAGGCGGCGCGGCTGCAACGGTCGAAAAAAATCCCGGCAATGCCGGGATTTTTTTCATCCGCCGCTGCCGCAACAGGCTGTTCCGGCAGCGGCGGCAGGGTCAAGACAAGCAAGACAAGATCGCAGCGCGAAACATCAGACCGGCGCCGGCGCATACGCGCGGATGCGCGCGGCGATCTCTTGCAGCGCCCTGCTGCCGCTGGCCTCCGCCCGCGCGACCCAGTCCTGAAGGTTGTGCAGCATCTGCTCGCGCGACGCCGCCGCCTGCATCCAGATCTGCGCCAGTTCGGCCCGCATTTCCACCACCGTATGCAGCGCGCGGCTGTGGCGCAACAGGTCGCTCAACGACTCGCGCTGGGGCTCGGGAACGTCCGACATATCCTTGTGGATCCAGCGCTGCAGGCCGGAAAACCGGGCTCGCTCGGCGGACGTGAGTTTGGCGATTTCCTGCCGGAACTCGCGGCGGACCTCCCGCGTAAAGCGCGCGAGCAGTTCATAGCGATTGTTGATCAGGGTCTGCAAGGTGCCCAGGTCGATCGGCGTGTGCGCGGTCGCGCCGTCCAGCATCTGCGGCTTGGGAGCGACCCGCAGGACCTTCGCCAGGCCCAGCGACTGCAGGATGCGGATGTAGCCCCAACCGATGTCGAACTCGTACCACTTGTAGGAGAGTTTCGCCGAAGTCGGGAAGGTATGGTGATTGTTGTGCAGTTCCTCCCCGCCGATCAGCCACCCGAGCGGAGAGATATTGGTGCTGGCGTCGGGGCAGTCGAAATTGCGATACCCCCAGAAGTGCGCAACCCCGTTGATCACGCCCGCGGCGAAGAACGGAATCCACATCATCTGCACCGCCCAGACCGTGATCCCGACAACGCCGAAGAGCAGGAAATCGGCGATCAGCATGGTCGCGCAGCCGTGCCAGATCCAGCGGGAATAGACGTTGCGCTCGACCCAGTCGTCGGGCGTGCCGCGGCTGAAGCGCGCGATCGTTTCGGAATTCTTCCGCTCCGCCATGTAGAGCTCCGCCCCGCCCAGCAGCACGGTACGCAGCCCGCGCGTCTGCGGGCTGTGGGGATCTTCCGGCGTTTCGCACTTGGCGTGGTGCTTGCGGTGCACGGAAACCCAGTCGCGGGTCTGCATGCCCGTCGTCAGCCAGAGCCACAACCGGAAGAAGTGGCTCACGATCGGGTGCAGATCCAGCGCGCGATGCGCCTGCGAACGGTGCAGGTAAATGGTCACCGCGGCGATCGTCACGTGGGTCATCGCCAGGGTGGCAAACACCGTCTGCCACGCCGTCAGGCCCAGCAGTCCGTTGTGCAGGAAATTCAGCACCGATTCCATCGCGTCTCCGCAAAGCTGTGGAAAAAGAAAATTGCTCCAATGTTACCGGAGTGACGGGAAATCGGAAAGCCTGTACGGAAATCCCGTATCGGGACGGCGGGACGCGCTCTACAGCGTCTGCGGCGCCAGTTCGATCCCGCCCGCCCGCAGGCGCTCGTATGCCGCCTTGGCGACATCCGACAGGATCCGTCCGGTTCCGATTTCCGGATCGGCGATCCAGAACCGCAGTTCCCACAGCAGGTTGCCGCCGGGGAACTCGATGAGGCGCGCCTCCGGCGCCGGATCCGCCAGTACCCGTGCGACCGACGCCGCGGCGGCTTCCAGTTCCGCCTGCAGATACCCCGCGTCCCGTCCCTGCCGCACCGCGAGCCGGATGTGCAGGTTGACGCGGCGATCGCTCAAGGTCGTGTTGACGACGGGCTGCGAGATCAGGATTTCATTGGGTACGGTGGCCTCCGTGCCGTCGCTGGCGCGCAGCAGGGTGTAGCGGGCGGTGATCCGCGTGACTTCGCCCTGGTACTTGTCCGCGGCGACGATGTCGCCGATCCGCAGGCTGCGATCCAGCAGCAGGATGAACCCGCTAACGTAGTTGCTGACGATCCGCTGCAGGCCGAGCCCCAGGCCGACGCCCAAGGCGCCGCCGAACACCGACAGAATCGTCAGATCGATACCCGAAACCGCAAGCGCGAACAGCATTCCCACCACCAGGAATGCGGCGCGCGCGACCCGCCCGAGCACCAGGCGCAGGTTCGGGTCCAACTCCGGCTCGACGCTCAGCCGCTCTTCGACCAGCGAACCCGCCCACATTGCCGCGAGCAGCGCGCTCAGGGTGGTGACCGAGCCCACCAGCAGCGCCCAGATCGACACGGCGGTATTGCCCAGCGGAATGCGCGTCGCGGCGAGCCATGCCACCACGTCGCCCCACGCGCCGGTCGCATACAGGGCCGTGCCGACGAGGGCGACCGCCGCGATGGCGCGCTCGAACCGCACGATGAGCGTCGCAGAGTGGAGCCCGTGCCGCAGCAGGTAGAACAACAGGCGGACCACCGCCAGCGTGCCGACGAGCACGGCGGCGAACCGGATCAGGCGCGCATCGGCGCTACCCGCGATCACATGGGTGACCCGCAGAACGCCTTCGCCGACCCACAGCAGCAGGAACGAAAAAAGCGGATACGCGATGTAGAGCAGTCCGTCGATCGTCGCCGGCAGGGTCTTGTGGCGCGCGTCGCCATTCGCCATCGCCGAGGCGCGACCGCCGCCCCACTGCGCCAGGGCACGCTCGGCAAACCACGCTGCGACCAGAGCCGCCACGATCACCACCGCCTGCCACGCATGCTGGGGGCGGGACAGGCCGTTGGCGATCGCGTGGAAGAGTTCCTGGATCGGTGACGGGTCGCCGTTCTGCATCATCCGCGCACGCGTTCCAGAACCGCCGCAAAAAAGCCGTCGCAGCCGTGCAGATGCGGCAGCATGACGAACCACGGCGCAAAACGCGCGGCATGGTCGACGTCGATCCCCTGTGCGGCCAGGATCGCGGGCGCGTCGACCACCGCGAACTGCGGGTGGTCGGCGACAAAACGCTCGATCATCTCCTGGTTTTCCTCGGCCAGTACCGAGCAGGTCGAATACACCAGCCGCCCGCCGGGTTTGACGAGGCGCGCCGCGCCCGCGAGCACGGCCGCCTGCACCCCTTTGAGACGCGCCACTTCGCGTTCGTCAAACCGCCACTTGAGGTCGGGGTTGCGCCGCAGCGTCCCGGTTCCCGAACAGGGCGCATCGACGAGCACCCGGTCGATCTTGCCGGCGAGGCGCTTGACGCGCGCGTCCGCCTCGCTCGCGATCGCCGCCGGATAGACGTTCGACAGGCCGCTGCGGGCGAGGCGCGGCCCCAGGCCGGCAAGTCGCTTGGCATGCACGTCGAAGGCATAGAGCCGCCCGGTGGAGCGCATGAGCGCGCCCAGGGCCAGGGTCTTGCCCCCCGCGCCGGCGCAGAAATCCACCACCATCTCGCCGCGCCGCGGCGCCATCAGCCGCGCGATGAGCTGGCTGCCTTCATCCTGCACCTCGATCAGCCCGTCCTGGTACAACGGCCAGCGCGTGAGCGCCGGTTTGTCCATCAGCCGGATCCCGTCGGGGCTGTATGGGGTCGGCTCGGCCCCCAGCGGCCCGTGAATGCGGGTTGCGCTGCGCAGTTCGGCGAGCACCGCCTCGCGCTCGGCCTTCAGCGTATTGACCCGCAAATCGAGCGGCGCGGGCTGCGCCAGGGCTTCGAACAAGGCGCGCCAGTCGTCCGGATATTGCGCCTGCACCCGCGCAAACAACCACGAGGGCACTTCGGCCTGCACCGCCGGGGGTGCATGCCGCAGATCGATCCCCAGTGCGCTGCGCACCGCACGCTCGTCGCCGCGCAGGCTGCGGGAGCCCAGCGCCGCGATGCCGTGCTGACGCGCCAGCACTGTCATCGCGGCCAGGCGCGGCGCACGCAGCGGATCGGCGGTCTGGAGAATCCAGCGCAGGCTCGCCAGACGACGCAACGCATCGAATGCCGCTTCCGCAACCAGACTGCGGTCGCGCGGCCCCAACTGGCGATCCATCTTGAAATGCCGGGACATGAGGGCGTCGGCCGGGCCGTCGAACCGCAAGAGCACCGCCAGCAGTTTCGCCAGGCTGTCGACGACCTGTGAAGTGATGCGTACCGGACGCGCGCCGGCCGCCGCCGGGACCGCCACCTCGTCGAACCCGACGTCACGCTCCGCCGCCCCCTGCGGCGCTCCGCGCGCCGGATTCCGGGCCGGCGTCCGTGCCGGGCTTCGTGCCGCCGGGCTCCGTGCCGATTTTCCGGGCTTTGCGGTCCGGTCGCTCTTCGCCGCCTTGGCCGCCTTGGCCGGCCTGGCCGTCTTCGCGGTCTTCATGGTTCGCATTGCAGCAACTCCTGCCGGCTCAGGCCGCGCACCGCGACCCGCCCTTGTTCGAGCCGCGCCGCGCCGGCGAGCAGCCAGCGGACGCAGCGCGGTAACAGCCCATGCTCCATCGCCAGCACCCGCGCCGCGAGCGACTCCTCGGTATCGGCGGGATCGACCGCCAGGGCCGCCTGGCCGATGATCGGTCCCGCGTCGAGTTCTCCGGTGACGAAATGCACCGTCGTGCCATGCACGCGTACGCCGGCCTCGAGCGCCCGGCGGTGGGTCGCCAACCCCGGAAACGCCGGCAGCAGCGAGGGATGAATGTTGATCAGGCGGCCGGCGTAGTGGGCGACGAAGGCGGGCGTGAGCACCCGCATGAATCCGGCCAGGATCACCAGGGCCGGATCGAACGCATCGATGGCCGTGCGCAAGTCGGCATCGAAGGCCTCGCGGGACGGGTACCCGGCGTGATCCAGAACGCGGGTCGGCACGCCGTACTCCTGGGCGATCGCCAGACCGCGGACGCCGGGACGATTGGAAACGACGGCGGCGACCCGGGCATTCGGGCTGTCCGCCTGACTGTCGGCCCAGTTTTCCTCGCGCGCCGTGCGCAGGATGGCCTCGAGGTTGCTGCCGCGACCGGAGATCAGGCAGACGATGTTTTTCGGGGAAGAAGGTTCGATCATTGTCTGCAGGATTGTACCGGTCGGCCCGGAAACGATGAAAAATCAAGGCATTCGAGGAGATAACCGTATACTTTGGCCCCCACCCCCGCCCTCTCCCGCAAGCGGGAGAGGAGGAACCGACGCGCTTACCGTGACTTCGCCCTGCAGTCCCTCGATCCGGATTTTCCGCGGCCCGCCGCCGGCGGCCGCGCGCGCGCCCTGCGCCCTGGCGATCGGCAATTTCGACGGGGTGCATCGCGGCCACCGGGCACTGCTCGCGCGCGTGGCGCAAGCCGCCAGGGAACTGGGGCTCGTTCCGGCGGCCATGACCTTCGAGCCCCATCCGCGCGAATTCTTCCAGCCCGACGCCGCGCCGGCGCGGGTCGCCAACCTGCGCGACAAGATCGTCGGGCTGCGCAGCGCCGGGATCGAACGCGTGTTCGTGCTGCATTTCAACGCCCGCCTGGCGCAACTGCCGGCGGAGCGCTTCCTCGACGAGGTCCTCATCGACGGCTGCGCGATGCGCTGGCTGATCGTCGGCGACGATTTCCGCTTCGGCGCGCGGCGCGCGGGCGACATCGCGCTGCTGCGCGCGCGGGCGCCGCAACGGGGGGTTGCCGTCCATGCGCTCGACACCATCCTGCAGGACGGCGAGCGGATCTCCAGTTCCGCGGTGCGCGCAGCGCTGATCGCCGGCGACCTGAAGCGCGCGCAAGACCTGCTGGGCCACCGCTACCACATCAGCGGCCGCGTGCTGCACGGCGCCAAACTCGGCCGCCGGATCGGCTACCCGACCCTCAACCTGCGCATTCCGCACAAGCGGCCGGCGGCCAGCGGCATCTACGCCGTGCTGGTGCACGGACTGGGCGCACCGCGGCCGGGCGTGGCCAGCATCGGCCTGCGGCCCACGATCGAGGCCGGCGGCCGCTGGCTGCTCGAAGTGCACCTGTTCGACTTCGCGCAGGAGATCTACGGCCACCTCGTGCGCGTCGAGTTCCTGCAGAAACTGCGCGACGAGGCGAAGTTCGACACGGTTGCGGAACTGACGGCCGCCATCGAGGACGACGCGACGCGCGCCCGTGCGATCATCGGCGAGTGGATGATGACTTCGGCGTGATTCCCCCGCACGGTGCGGCGCGCGGGCTCCCTTCCCCCAAGCAATGAACTGACAACGCATGTCCGAACAAACCAAAGCGGCGTCGAAAGGCGCCTCCAAGTACCCCATGAACCTGCCGGACACCCCGTTTCCGATGCGGGGAGACCTGCCCCGGCGCGAACCCGGCTGGGTCGACGCGTGGGAACGCGAAGACGTCTACGGCCAGATTCGCGCGGCGCGGCGCGGCGCCCCCCGCTTCATCCTGCATGACGGCCCGCCCTACGCCAACGCGGCGATCCACCTCGGCCACGTCGTCAACAAGGTGCTCAAGGACATCATCGTCAAGTCCAAGTCGCTCGCGGGCTTCGACGCCGTGTACATCCCCGGATGGGATTGCCACGGCATGCCGATCGAGATCCACATCGAACGCAAATTCGGCAAGCACCTGCCGCGCACCGAAGTGCAGGAAAAGGCGCGCGCCCATGCCGCCGAGCAGATCGCCCTGCAAATGCAGGGCTTCCAGCGGCTCGGTGTCCTGGGGGACTGGGCCGACCCGTACCGCACGATGAATTTCCAGGCCGAGGCCGACGAGATCCGCACCCTCAAGCGCATGATCGAACGCGGCTTCGTCTATCGCGGCCTGAAGCCGGTCAACTGGTGCTTCGACTGCAGCTCGGCGCTCGCCGAGGCGGAAGTGGAGTATGCGGACAAGGTTTCCCCGACCGTCGACGTGGCCTTCCCGGTCGCCGAAGACGACGCGGTGCGGGCCGCCGCGCTGTTCGGCCGCGCCGGATTCGACAAGCCTTGTTCGACGGTGATCTGGACCACCACCCCGTGGACGCTGCCTGCGAACCAGGCGCTCAACGTGCATCCCGATCTCGTCTACGCCCTCGTCGACTGCGGCGACCGCTATCTGATCCTGGCCGAGACGCTGGTCGAACGCTGCCTGGAACGGTTCGGACTGCAGGGGAGCGTCGTGGCCGGCGTGCGCGGCGCGCAACTCGAAGGGATCCACTTCCGGCACCCCTTGGCGACGATGCATCCGGGATACGCGCGCACGGCTCCCGTCTATGCCGCGGAATACGTCGGAGCCGACGACGGCACCGGCATCGTCCACGCCGCCCCCGCCTACGGCGTCGAGGACTACCTCTCCTGCCGCCGCCATGGCATGGCCAACGACCAGATCCGCAATCCGGTCCAGGGCGACGGCATCTACGCACCCGACCTGCCGCTCTTCGGCGGCATGGGCATCTGGGACGCCAACGACAAGATCATCGACGCACTGCGGCTGGCGGGAGCGCTATTGCACGCCGCGCGCGTGCGCCACAGCTACATGCACTGCTGGCGCCACAAGACGCCGCTCATCTACCGCGCAGCACCGCAGTGGTTCGTGCGCATGGATGGCGCAACGGCCGACACCCGCGGCGTGTTCCAGACCGAAACGGTGGGCGAAACCCTGCGCCAGACCGCGCTGCGCGCCGTCGAGGCGACGGAGTTCTATCCCGCCTGGGGCAAGGCGCGGCTGCACGCGATGATCGCCAACCGCCCGGACTGGTGCATCTCGCGCCAGCGCCACTGGGGCGTGCCGCTGCCGTTCTTCCTGCACCGGGCGACGGGCGAACTGCATCCCCGGACGCTCGAACTACTCGACGAAGCCGCGCGGCGGGTCGAACAGGGCGGCATCGAAGCCTGGTCGCGCACCGGTATCGAGGAGGTCCTGCCCGCCCAGGAAGCGCAGGAATACGTCAAGGTCGACGACATCCTCGACGTGTGGTTCGATTCCGGATCGACCCACCGCACCGTGATGCGGGGCTCGCACGCCGAACAGCTCGGCTATCCGGCGGACATGTACCTCGAAGGGTCGGACCAGCACCGCGGCTGGTTCCATTCCTCGCTGCTCATCGGCTCCGCGATCGACGGCCGCGCGCCCTACAAGGCGCTGCTCACGCACGGTTTCACCGTCGACGCGCAGGGCCGCAAGATGAGCAAGAGCCTGGGCAACGGCATCGACCCCATCGAGTTGTCGGCGAAGCTGGGCGCGGAGATCATCCGCCTCTGGGTCGCCTCCACCGACTATTCGGGAGAGCTGTCGATCGGCGACGAAATCCTCAAGCGCGTCGTCGAGGCGTATCGGCGGATCCGCAACACGCTGCGCTTCCTGCTCGCCAACACGAGCGACTTCGACATCGCGACCCAGGCCGTGGCGGTGGACGATCTCTGCGAAATCGACCGCTACGCCCTCGCGCGCGCCGCGCAGCTCCAGAACGAACTGCGCGGCCACTACGACCGCTATGAGTTCCATCCGGTGGTGGCGAAGCTGCAGACCTACTGCTCGGAAGACCTCGGCGCCTTCTATCTCGACATCCTCAAGGACCGCCTCTACACCACCGGCGCCGCCGGGCAGCCGCGGCGCTCGGCGCAGACCGCGCTGTGGCACATCACGGCAACCCTGCTGCGGCTGATGGCGCCCATCCTGTCCTTCACCGCCGACGAGGCCTACCGGATCTTCGCCCGCGACCCGGGCGCGCCGGTGTTCACGCAGCTCTTCCACGAACCGCCGCCGGTGGCGGGCCACGAAGCGCTGCTGGCCCGCTGGGAGGCGATCCGCGCGACCCGCGCCGAAGCCTTGAAACGGATCGAGGAGATGCGCGCCCAGGGGCACATCGGCTCATCGCTGCAGGCGGAACTCGCGATCCACGCCCACGGCGAACGCCATGCGCTGCTCGCATCGCTCGGCGACGAATTGCGCTTCGTCACGATCACGAGCCGCGCCGAGCTGTTCGAGGCGCCCTCGCCCGCCGAGGAACGCATCGACGTGCACGCCAGCGGCGCCGTCAAATGCGAACGCTGCTGGCACTACCGCGATGACGTCGGCGTGGTCGCGGAACACCCCGGCCTCTGCGTGCGCTGCACGGACAATCTGTTCGGTACCGGCGAAACGAGGCGGTTCGCATGACCGAGGAACGGCTGCCGGCGCCCCCGATCGACGCTTCGCGCTGGCGCTGCATCCTGCCCTGGCTCGCCGTCGCCGCCGTCATCGTCGCCGTCGATCAGGTCACCAAGGCGCGCATCCTGGCGTCCCTCACGCTCGGGCAGGTCGTCCCGGTGACGTCCTACTTCGACCTCGTGCTGGCCTACAACCGGGGGGCCGCCTTCTCGCTGCTCGCCGACGCGGGCGGATGGCAGGGTTTCCTGTTCCTCGCGATCGGCGTGGCCGCGTGCACGGCCATCGTCTGGATGCTGATGACCCACCCCGGTCGGACCCGGTTCTCGGCGGCGCTTTCGCTGATCCTGGGCGGCGCGCTGGGGAACATCGTCGACCGGGTTCACTACGGCCATGTCATCGACTTCCTCGAATTCCACTGGGACTGGCTCCGTCCGGTCTTTCCCGGCGGCTACTATCCGGCGTTCAACGTCGCAGACAGCGCCATTTCGGTCGGCGCCGTGCTGCTGGTCGTGGACGAATTGCTGCGGATGCGGCATCGAGGCTGATTGCGGGACGGACGCATGACGGAATCACACACCCCCTCACCACCGGCCCCGCTTGCGCAAGCGGGCGCGGCGCGTCCCGGCGTCGATGCCGGCGCGGCAGCGACGGAGCCGGGGTTGCTCGCGGGGCGCAGGATCCTGCTCGGCGTGACCGGCGGCATCGCCGCGTACAAGTCCTGTGAACTCATCCGCCTGCTGCGCGCAGAAGGTGCCCGCGTCCAGGCCGTGATGACCCGTGCCGCGCGCGAATTCATCGGCCCCGCGACCCTGCAGGCGCTCACCGGTTCGCCGGTGTTCGACGATCTCTGGGACCCGCGGGTGGCGGATGGCATGGCCCACATCGCGCTGTCGCGCGACGCCGACGCGATCGTCGTCGCGCCGGCGACCGCCGACTTCCTCGGCAAGATCGCCAACGGCCTGTGCGACGACCTGCTGTCGACCCTCGTCCTGGCACGGCGGAATGCGCAGTGCCCGCTGCTGCTCGCCCCGGCGATGAACGTCGAAATGTGGGCGCAACCCGCGGTGCAGCGCAACGTCGCGCAACTGCGCGCCGACGGCGCGCTGCTGCTCGGTCCGGCCTGCGGCGAACAGGCCTGCGGCGAAAGCGGCGCCGGCCGGATGCTCGAGCCCGCCGCCATCCTCGAGGAAATCATTGCGGCCTTCCAGCCCAAGCTGCTGCAAGGGCGCCGCGTCCTCGTCACCGCCGGCCCCACGTACGAAGCGATCGATCCGGTGCGCGGCATCACCAACCGGTCCTCGGGCAAGATGGGCTATGCGGTGGCGCGCGCGGCGCGCGAGGCCGGCGCGGCGGTCACGCTGGTGAGCGGCCCCACGGGACTCGCCGCCCCCCACGGCGTGCGCCGCATCGACGTGCTGAGCGCGGAAGAAATGCGCGCCGCCGTGCTCGACGCCGCGGGCGATGCCGACGTCTTCGTCGCCGTCGCCGCGGTCGCCGACTGGCGTCCCGAGTCGGCGGCGCCACGCAAGCTTAAGAAGGCCGCGGGAGCGCCGCCCGCGCTGGCGCTCGTCGCCAATCCCGACATCCTCGCCGGAGTCGCCCGGCTTGCCGAACCGCCGCTCTGCGTCGGATTCGCGGCCGAAACCGAAGACATGATCGACCATGCCCGCGCCAAGCTGCAGGCCAAGCGCCTGGCGATGGTCATCGCCAATGCCGCGCAGGACGCCATCGGCGCCGACGACAGCGCGCTCACGATCGTCGACGAGGCCGGGATCCGCGCCCTGCCCCGCGCGCCCAAGCTGGAGCAGGCCCGGCGCATCGTCGCCGCGATCGCCGAACGACTCGCCCAGACCGCCGCATGAGACCAGAACCGCCATGAGCACCCTTGCGCTTCGCATCCTCGACGACCGGCTCCACGCCACTCCGCCCGCCTACGCGACACCCGGCTCGGCCGGCATCGACCTGCGCGCCTGCATCGCCGACGCGCTCTCCCTCGCGCCTGGCGAAAGCCGGCTGGTACCGGCCGGAATCGCGATCCACCTTGCGGACCCCGGGCTCGCGGCGGTGATCCTGCCGCGTTCAGGCCTCGGCCACCGCCACGGCATCGTGCTGGGCAATCTCGTCGGCCTGATCGATTCGGACTACCAGGGGCAGATCATGGTATCGCTCTGGAACCGCAGCGCGGAACCGTACCGGATCGAACCGATGGAGCGCATCGCGCAGCTCGTCGTCATCCCCGTGCAGCAGGTGCGGCTCGAGGTGGTCGACGGGTTTGAGGAAAGCACCCGCGGCGAAGGCGGGTTCGGCAGCACCGGCAAGGGATAGCACCCCCGGGTTTCCGGAGGCTCCCGCGCCTGCCGCGGTCAGTGCGTCGCGCCGCGGTCGGCCGCGCGCGTGAAGAATCCGACGATCGCCGCGACCCCCATCCGACGCGCATCGGCCAGTTCCCCGGCCTGCGTCGCATAGACCAGCCGGTCGTTGCCGCTCAACAGCGCCGCGGCCGGGATCCCCCGCCGCAGGTCGATCCCGTACTGCTGTGCGAACCCGACGTTGCGGTCGAACGCGCCGACGTCGACCTGGACGACGACGAAGCGCTTCTGCAGGCCCGCCGCGGCCGGCGCGCGCAGCGCCCGATCCAGCACCCGGCAATCCGCGCACCAGTCCGCCCCGAAGACCACGAGGACATCCTTGTGCTCGGAATGGGCTTCCACCAGCGCCTGCCGGATCTCGGCCTGCGCATCGGCGTGGGGGTTGTACGGCGACGCCCCCGCCGGGATGGCGCCCAAGAGCGCCAGGAGGCCCACGGCGATCCCGGCGCGAAAAACCGACAGGCGTTTCATGGCGACGTCCTCCGCTCGATACGAACCACTCCGAGCGGACACTATGCCACCGCCACAGGCGCCCGGCACTGCGACAAATTGTCGCACCCGTCCCCGTCCCGGCTAGAATTCCCCCGCCCCTCGCCACGGAAATGCCGCGCAATGCTCCTCTGGTTCGTCATCGCCTATTGGATCGTATCGGTCGGGATCGGCCTCTATGCCGCCACCCGCGTACGCAACACGAAGGACTTCGTCGTCGCCGGCCGCCACCTGCCGTTCCACATCGTGACCGCCACGGTGTTCGCGACCTGGTTCGGTTCCGAAACCGTGCTGGGAATCCCCGCGACCTTCCTGAAGCAGAACCTGAACGGCGTCGTCGCCGATCCGTTCGGATCGTCGCTGTGCCTCATCCTCGTCGGGCTGTTCTTCGCCGCACCGCTATACCGCATGAACCTGCTGACGATCGGCGACTTCTACAAGAAACGCTTCGGGCGCACCGTCGAGGTGATGACCACCCTGGCGATCGTGCTCTCCTATCTCGGCTGGGTCGGCGCCCAGATCAACGCCCTGGGGCTGGTCTTCAACGTGGTGTCCCACGGCACGATCACCAAGCTCGCGGGCATGTGGATCGGCTCGGCGACGATCCTCGTCTACACCCTGTTCGGCGGCATGTGGGCGGTGGCGATCACCGACTTCCTGCAGATGATCATCATCGTGCTGGGCATGCTCTACATCGGCGGATCGGTGAGCAGTCTGGTGGGCGGGGTCGGAACGGTCGTGGCGCATGCCGCCGCGGCCGGCAAATTCTCGTTCTGGCCGCCGCTCGACATCAAGGACGTCATCGGCTTCTTCGCGGCATGGATCACCATGATGCTGGGGTCGATCCCGCAGCAGGACGTGTTCCAGCGCGTCCAGTCGTCGAAGACCGAGCCGATCGCCGTCTGGGCCTCGGTGACGGGCGGCACGCTGTACTTCCTGTTCGCCTTCGTGCCGATGTTTCTCGCCTATTCCGCGACGCTGATCGAGCCCAGGATGGTCTCCGGCCTGATCGACACCGACCCGCAGATGATCCTGCCGCGCCTCGTGCTCGACAAGGCGCCGCTCATCGCGCAGGTGATGTTCTTCGGCGCCCTGCTCTCCGCGATCAAGAGCTGCGCCTCCGCGACGCTGCTCGCGCCGTCGGTCACCTTCACCGAAAACGTGCTCAAGCCCTGGTTTCCGGAGTGGTCCGACCGCAAGCTGCTCTTCGCGATGCGCGCCGTCACCTTGAGTTTCACCGTTCTGGTGACGCTCTACGCGGTGTTCTCGCACCTCACCATCTTCAAGATGGTCGAGGACGCCTACCAGGTGACGCTGGTATGCGCCTTCGTTCCGCTCTTCTGCGGGGTGTACTGGAAGCACGCCACCAACCAGGGTTCGCTGCTGTCGATCTTCCTCGGCCTGTCGGTGTGGCTGGCGATGGAGTTTTTCGGCCCGGACGATCCGCTGATTCCTGGACAGCTCGCCGGCCTGCTTGCCAGTGCGTTCGGCATGGTCGTCGGCTCGCTCGGGCCGCAACGCATCCCGCACCAGGCGATGACCCACGAGGAAATCCTCCGCGCCCACGGCAAACTGAGCGGCCACGCCGCGCAGCTCACCCACCACGTCGCGGCGGAATAGAAGTTCGTCGATCGCAGTCGCGATCATTTTGACATCCGGCTTCTTATCGATATAATTGCGCTCCTTTCGCGGGAATAGCTCAGTTGGTAGAGCGCAACCTTGCCAAGGTTGAGGTCGCGAGTTCGAGACTCGTTTCCCGCTCCAGATTCTTTCCCAAAAGCCGCGTTGCGGCTTTTGTTTCGCGGTTCGCATCGCCTCTCCGGCATGCGGATTGCAGGCGGAGTTTCCCGGACGTCCTTTGGTTCCGGGGTCGACGATGCCCGTGCATGGCGGGGTGGCAGAGTGGTCATGCAGCGGACTGCAAATCCGTGTACGCCGGTTCGATTCCGACCCCCGCCTCCAACGACGTTTCGCCCCCGCACCTCCGATCGTCCCCTCCCCTGGCTTTGATATCCTCCCACGGAAGACCTTACGCGCAACGGCGAAAATTCTCATGAGCAGGCGGGCACTCGTTACAGGGGGAAGTGGGGGCATTGGCAGCGCGATTTGCAAACGGCTTGCCGCCGATGGATGCCACATCTTCGTGCATGCGAACGCAAACCCGGATGCCGCCGAAGAAATTGCGGGCGAGATCATCGCGGCTGGCGGATCGGCCGAGGCGGTGTGCTTTGACATTACGAACGCCGGGCAAACGCGCGATGCCCTGGAATCCCTCCTCGAAGGGGGAGCCATCCAGATACTCGTCAACAATGCCGGGATCCATGATGACGCCGTATTCCCCGGGATGCGGACCGAACAATGGCATCGCGTGATCGATGTCTCGCTTCACGGATTTTTCCATGCCACCCAACCGCTTGTCCTTCCAATGGTCCGGCAGCGATGGGGACGGATCGTCACCATCTCCTCGATAAGCGCGCTCGTCGGCAACCGGGGGCAGGTGAATTACGCGGCAGCGAAGGGGGCCGTCAACGCCGCCACCAAATCGCTTGCCGTGGAACTCGCAAGTCGAGGCATCACCGTGAACGCCGTCGCTCCCGGCATCATCGCGACGCCGGCGACGGCAGACGTATTCGACCGCGCCGCCATCGAATCGATGGTGCCCATGAAGCGCGCGGGAACTGTTGATGACGTGTCGAACCTTGTGGGATTCCTGTGTTCCGACCAAGCGTCCTACATCACCGGGCAAATCATCGCGATCAATGGGGGGATGTTCTAGACGCAGCGCACCTTGCACCCGCCCCCGTCCGTTCCGATTAAAATTTTTCCAGGCAGTAGGGAATTTCCCCGCATATGCGAAGGAGATCCCCCAAAGCGATTCCCGATGACGACATTCGATTCCTCACCCGCCTCCGGCCAGGCACCCGATCTCCAGGAAGAGATTCGAGACCTCATTGTCTCCTCGTTGAACCTTACCGAACTCCCGGCCGATATCTCCGGTGATACGCCGCTGTATGGAGAAGGATTGGGGCTGGACTCGATCGACATTCTCGAAGTCGCGCTATTGGTGTCGAAACGCTATGGCCTGCAGCTTCGTGCCGACGACGGCAACAACGTCCAGATCTTCAAGACATTGGGATCGTTGGCGAAACACATTGCCGCCAACCGCACGAAGTAGTGGTGGCATCATTTCCAGCCCGGCTTGAAGTCCCGGCCTCCCACCCGATGTTCGCGGGCCATTTCCCGGACCATCCGATCGTTCCGGGGGCATGGATGATCGCGGAAGCCATGAAGATCCTCAACGCATCGACGGAAATGCCATTCGCCTTGCGACACATCGAATCGATCAAGTTCCAGCGCCCGGTTCCCCCGGGGACGACCCTGGATCTCGCGCTGACGCACAAAGGTCCCGACCGGATCGATCTACAGATCTTCCAGGGTGGAGAGGTTGTGGCAGAGATCCGTTTTCGTCCATAACCGCGTTCGATGCCGCACAAGCGAAGTCGATTTGAAGCGGGTATCGTCATCCGCATGCAGAACTTTTCCGGAATCTCGCCAAGGCAGCCATCGCCGTGTATCCATTGACGCTGTCGAGATTCACGTTGACCACCTGCCTGGGGGTTGGACTGGAACCCAACCGGCAAGCCATCGTTGCCGGAAGGTCCGGGTTGACCCGTCTCCGGATCGACGACGCAGACTTCGAAACCCATATCGGTGAAGTTTCCTCGCTTCTCGAAGTCAGGATTCCGCCCTCATTTTCCGGATGGGACTGCCGCAACAACCGCCTGGCATACACGGCTTTGCAGCAAGACGCTTTCCTGGATTCGGTATTTCAGGCAGCTGCGCTGTACGGTCGCGGCAGAATCGGCGTATTCATCGGAACAAGCACGTCGGGAATCCGCGAGACGGAAGAGGCATTCGCCCATCTCGACGCCAGCGGATCTCTGCCGCCCAGCTTTGATTATCGAAAAACCCACGCTTGCTTTTCCGTCGCGGATTTTGTACGTCGGTTATTGAAGCTCGAGGGCCCCGCCTTCACGGTCTCGACGGCGTGCTCGTCCAGCGCCAAGGTTTTCCCCGCGGCGGCGCGCATGATTTCGTCGGGGCTGATCGATGCCGCCGTGGTGGGGGGCGTCGACACACTGTGCCGGACGACGCTCTTCGGATTCCGTTCCTTGGAGTTGACGGCGTTGTCGGCTTGCAAACCCTTCGATGTCGCCAGGTCCGGCATCTCGATCGGCGAGGCGGGTGCCTTTGTACTTCTGGAACGCCCGGACCGGTCGCATACCGGGAGCGATCTGGCGCTGTTCGGCGCGGGGGAATCAAGCGACGCCTACCACATGTCATCGCCGCATCCGGAGGGATTGGGCGCGCGCATTGCCATTGCCGCGGCGCTGGAATCGGCACGGTTGTCGCCGGAAGATATCGATTATGTCAACCTGCACGGCACGGGAACCCGCACCAACGATTCGGCGGAAGATATCGCGGTGGTCAAAACCATCGGTGGGAAGACACCGTGCAGTTCGACCAAGGGCTCCACCGGCCATACCCTTGGCGCGGCGGGCGCGGTGGAAATCATCCTGTCCGCGCTGGCGATTCAGGAACAGATCATTCCGGGCGGCGTTACCACCGAGGTAACGGATCCGGGCTTGCATTGCAACTTCGTTCGCACTCCTCGCCCGGCTGGCATACGGCGGGTTCTGAGCAATTCGTTTGGATTTGGAGGCTCGAATTGCGCGCTGATCATCGGCACGGCGACGAATTGAGGCCCGGCATGGATGCATGGGTAACGGGCATTGGAATATTCGGCCACGGTTTCAACAACTGGCCAATCGCCCGGGCAATCCTGCGCGGCGAGGCGCATCCGTCTGGATCGGCCCTCCCGATCCCGCTGTGCTCCAAGCTCCCGGCAGCGGAAAGGCGCCGGGCCGGGAAGGTGGTCAACCTTGCATTGGGCGTAGGGTTCGAAGCAGTCGCCGCCGCCGGAGCGAACGCGCAAACCATTCCTACGGTTTTCGCCACCTCAAGCGCCGATGGCGAAAACTGCAGCGCGATCTGCACCGCGCTGGCGTCGCCGGACCCCGCCGACCATTCGATATCTCCCACCCGATTTCATAACTCGGTCCATAACGCCGCCGCCGGGTATTGGGCGATCGCGTCCGGGGCGATGGCACCCTCGACGACCCTGAGCGCGTTCGATGGGAGTTTTTCGGCAGCCATCCTTGAAGCGTTATCCATCTTCGGCACCGGCGCCGATCACGTTCTCGCAACCGTGTTCGACGCGCCATATCCCGGCCCGCTTGACCGTGCCCGTCCGATTCAGGCGCCGCTTGCAGTCGCCCTTGTCTTATCCAGGGAACACGATTCCCGAAGCCTTGCGCACCTCCACGTCAGTCTTGCCGAGCGACCGGCGGACCCGATGCGCAACCCATCCCTGGAGCCCTTTCGCCGCGGTTCGCCGCCGGCAAGAGGATTCCCCATGCTCGAGCGAATTGCCATCGGCGAACGATCTCGAGTGTGCCTGGATTACCTGGATGATCTGAGACTCCAGGTTGAAATCGACCCGATATGACCGGTATCGACAAGCACGCGATTTCGGAAATGATTCCGCACGCAGGCTCGATGATCCTGCTGGACGGGGTCGAACGATACGATGACGAGCGGCTCGTTGCCATCACGACAAGCCACGTCATGCCGGATAACCCGCTCAGGGATATGCAAGGTCGTCTTCATATCGCGTGCGGGATCGAATATGCCGCGCAGGCGATGGCGATTCACGGCGGACTCCTACGAGCGACGGCCAGCGGCGCTCCGCCTTCCAAGCCCCGCGTCGGGCTTCTTGCCGGACTGCGCGGAATCGTTCTTTGCGCTGATTATCTCGACGAGATGCCAGGACCGCTTCGGATCGAAGTCGCGTCCCTTTCGGCGGATGATCGGGCATCGCTCTACACGTTTGAAATCCGCGCCGGCGACCGCCTGATGTTGTCAGGACGCGCGACCGTCGTACACGACGCGATCAATCCCGGTCTCTCCCCCGTGCGCGCCGCCAAAGAAGTTGCGGCAGGCGCAGGGTGAATCCCACCATCAACCGGACATGCATCCAGGTCAGCACCAGGTTGTCGCGAACGTAGCGGAAATGCGAAACCCCGCCGGCTTCGCGACTCATATAGCGTACGGGGGCTCGCACATTGACCGGCCTGACCCCCTCCCAACATAGTCGAACCGCCGCTTCCGGATCGAAATCGAATCGGCGCATCCAACGATTCTGCTCCATGACACGGAGCAGAGGCGTGATGGGATATACGCGAAACCCAAACAGGGAATCGCCTATGCCCACCCCCAACGTTTCCAGGTTGGCCCACCAATTCGAAATGCGCCGCCCGCGCACGCGCAATTGCGGAGCATCGGCGCCGAATTCCGGAACACCCAGGATCATGCGGGACGGATTTTCCCGCGAAAAATTCATGAACTGCCCGATCGATTGCGCCGGGTGCTGATCGTCCGAGTCCATGGTCAGCACATGGGTGAAGCCCTCCTGCGCGGCATGACGGATGCCGTGGAGGACCGCCCCGCCCTTCCCGCCATTTTTTTCCAACACCAGCACGCGTACGCCCGGATCGCCCCGCGCGACCGCCTCGAACTGCGCTCGGGACCCGTCCGTGCTCCCATCGACGATCACCCATACCGGACACCACAGGGCACGAGCCGAACGAAGGGTTTCGACGCCCCGCGGCCCCGGGTTATAGCTCGGGATCATCACCAGATGCGTTTTCGAACACGGCTCATCCGGGCGATCGACAGCACTCACAGCAGACACCCCTCACCGCCCCTTTCCATTGCGCCGGACACCATTTTTCGAATTCCGCCCTCGACTCCGGCGTCAAAATCCACCCCAACGCCCCTACAAACGCCACCACCGCAGCGAACGCGAGCCTGGCCGCTACGGGAACTCGCCGGGCCGCCGGCGACCGCCGATTCGATCCGGCGGAATCCATTTGGAAAGGAACGCGAACCCGCATGCAAGTGCAGTTCCGCCCGCGACATCGACCGCGACATGCTGCTTCGTCGCGATGGTCGAGAAGACGATCGCAAGCGCCCATATCGCGCTGATTCCGCGCACCCACGCGGAAAAGCCGATCCTGGACAGAAGGGCGTGCAAGCGAATCGATGCAAAAACCGCCGTCGCGACATGCAAGGACGGAAACGCATTCCCCGCCGCATCCACCCCTTTCAGGAATGCCATCCCCGGATACCTTTCCCAATGGGTTCCTGCCGGCGGGATGGCCGTAGGCCAAACATAAAAAATGGTGAGTCCGAAAATGCAAATGGCCGCCATCGCCATGCCATAGCGGACGATCTCTCGCCGCGTCTCAACCAACATGGCAGGCAACGATATGTACGCCCAAAGGGACAAATACACCGGCAAGGCCATCGGGGAAAAGTGGATCCACCGATCGATCCCCGTCACCGGCATGATGTGCACCGGGTAAGCCGGATTTCGCAGCAGAAACACGTAGACGGCAAAAAAGACGGCAATAAAAACAACCGATCCAAAGAACTTGAACCAGAAGTGCTTCAAAACCGCTGCGAGCAACCGCCGCCACCCGGGCCTGGCCGTCGAACCCGAAAACGCCAACGAAATTTCCATCGATATGCCATTCATGCACGGGTATCACTGTCGCAACCGGGGGTTCCCCCTCCGCCGAGGCTACGGGGATTGTCGCAAGCTTGGCGCCGCAACGGCAACCTCCGGTCCGCGCTCCGGCGAAGAGAGGCGAATCCCGCCTTTGCGGGTCCTTCAACCGGGATTATTCCCGTTCCGATGGCCGGCACCACCGCGATGCGTGTGAAATGATCTCCGTCGCCGCCGCAAGCGCGGTGCCGGATTACGACCGCAGAAATGGCGATCACAAGGAATAAGGCCCTCGAGCGAATCGGCACAATTAAAATCGGGGTCTGGAACAAACCATCGCAGCGCTCTTGCAGAGCCATCCACCAACAACCCTGCCCGGCTCATCGCAACTGCACTTATTTTCATGAAATTTCACGAAACGCCGCCGAAATCCATAAACCAATCCAGCCCAGGCGGGGCAAGCCGAGCGCCACGGATGCCGGATGGTTCCTGCTCGCGCGTGCGCGCTCGAATGCCGTAGGCCCGCCATGCGAAGGCTTCACCTCGCACTTCTCGCCGTCGCCGCCTCGGCGTATTTCCTGCTCAACTATCTCGCCGCCGCGAAAAGGCTTCCCTCCGTCGACGCCACCCTGCTATCCCTCCTCCCGATCGGCGGATCGGCTGCCGTCGCCGCCTGGAATTCCCGCGCGCGAATTCCCGCACTATCCATGCTGGCCGCCGCGCTGGTGGCAACGGGCATCTGGTTTGATCGCTTGCGCACCAGCACCCAGTGGATCTATTTCGTCCAGGATGCGGGGGCCATGATCTCGCTGGCGATATTGTTCGGCACGACCGTCGGCAGGGACCACAAAACGGCCCTCTGTTCGCGCATCGCCATCGCCGTCAACAAAAACGCCGCCGATGACGATCTCCTCCGTTATACATGGAAGGTGACGATCGCCTGGACGGCATTTTTTGCCCTGTCGGCGCTGACATCGATCTACCTGTTCGCGTTCGATTCGATTACCGTTTGGTCGGCGTTCGCCAACATCGTCAATCCGATCCTCCTCATCGCGATGTTCGCCGGCGAGTACGCGATTCGATTGATCGCCATGCCGGGACATACCGACGTCGGAATCGGAAGCATCATTCGCGCCTACCGAACCACAAGCCGCCGCGAATCCCGGTAACCCGCCATGAGTACTTTGCCACTCCTACCGGAAGCGAATGGCGACCATGTCGTCGCCTACCGCAACGGGCTGCCCGTCACGCGCGCCGACCTCCTGCGCGACGTGAGGTCGATTGCCGCGACCCTGCCCGCCACCGAACATGTACTCAACCTCTGCAAGGACCGATACTGGTTCGCCGCAAGCCTTCTCGCCACGATTTCCCGGAACATCAAGACATACCTACCCAATACGACGGCGCGGGAATACGTAGCCAGCCTGCAGAAATCACTTCCATTGGCGTGGCGCATCGGCGACCACGACGACGGAAACGAGGACGACCTTCCCTACCGGAACATTGCCTCTGCGACGCACGGCGCGAACCATGGCGTGTTTCATGCACCCTCCATCCCCGGGAATCGACCCGTCCTGACGATATACACCTCGGGATCGACGGGGAAACCCCAACCCCACCAGAAGACATTTCAGCGCCTCCACCAAAATGCGGCCGCCGAAGCGGATGTCATGTGGAAACTCGCGGGTGGGGAATGTTCCGTCGTGGGCACCGTTCCTTCGCAACACATGTACGGATTGGAGTCGACGATCCTTTTGCCGATGCTCTGCGGCGGGCGCCTCTCTTCCCGGATCCCGTTTTTCCCGAAAGATATCGCCGAGGCACTGGCCGAAACGCCGCCTCCGCGTCTTCTCGTGACGACGCCGTTCCATCTGCGAAACCTGCTGGACGCGGATATCGAGATACCGCCGGTCGCAGGCGTACTGAGCGCGACGGCGATGTTGCCATCCAGCCTGGCGATTGAGGCGGAACGTCGCTTGAACGCCCCGCTCGCAGAAATATACGGTTCGACCGAAACCGGGCAGATCGCATTTCGCAGACCAGTCCGTCATTCCGACTGGATCCCATATCCGGGAATCCATCTCGACCAAGCACATGGCAAGACGGCGGCAAAAGGCGGACACCTCGAACGGGAATACGACCTGAACGATGCCGTCGAAATCACCGACTCGGGGACGTTTCACCTCCTCGGCCGAAACTCCGATATCGTGAATATCGCCGGCAAGCGAAGCTCGCTCGGGTACCTCAGTCATATCCTGACCGGCCTGCCGGGAGTGCACGACGGGGTGTATTTTCTTCCGGAATGCGATGAACCCGTCCGCGTCACGCGGCTTGCGGCGTTTGTCGTCGCGCCGCAACTGACCTCCTCCGAGATTTTGTCGGCACTGCGGAAGCACGTCGACCCGCTGTTCCTTCCCCGCCCGATCATCTTCGTGCCATCCCTGCCCCGCAACGGGACCGGCAAGATCCCGGCGGAGGACCTTGACAAATTCATCGCTGCGCACCATCCCCGATGAATGGACCGCCATCGCAACCAATGCTCCATCCCCCTAAAAATCCGCGGGAACCGGACACCGGGTGGACTCGCCAAGAAGAGCGTGGAACGAACTTCGGGCTGGTCGTCATGCGATGGCTTTCGCTTTCCTTCGGCCGATCCGTTTCCCGTGCAGTCCTGCCTTTTGTAGTCGGCTACTTCATCCTGGCGATCCCATCCGCACGGCACGCGTCGAGGGCATACCTGCGACGATGCCTCAACAGGGATCCCGACCTCGTCGATGTGTACCGCCACATTTACGCCTTCGCGACGACTATTCACGACCGCGTATATATATTGAACGGACGCCAGGACCTATTCGACATCACCATCACGGGGGCGGAAGCCTTACGGGCCGACATCGCCAACCAAGGCGGTGTCCTGCTCCTCGGCGCGCACTTCGGCAGCTTTGAAATGACCAGGGCCGTCTCGCGGCACATCCCGGAACTCAGGGTATATATGGCGATGTACTCCGACAACGCCCAAAAAATACGCAGCGCACTCGCCGCCATCAACCCCTCCGCGATGCAGAACATCATCGACCTCGCCGGAATCGACTCGCTTCTTGCGGCACATCTACACCTGTCGGAAGGCGCCGTCGTCGGCATGCTTGCCGACCGCACCATCCGGTCCGACGACTGCGTTCCGATCGGCTTCCTGGGAGAACCGGCGCCCTTCCCGACTGGGCCTTTTCGGTTTGCCGCGCTGCTGCGCCGGCCCATCTACTTCATGGTCGGAAGTTACCGCGGGAAAAACCGGTATACCATCCATTTCGAGCGCCTGACCGATCCCTCGCTGGCGCCGCAAGACCGCGAGGCCCGCGTCGCTCAAATTCGGCGGGACTATGTTGCCGCCCTGGAGCGGCACTGCCGCTCGGCCCCGTACAACTGGTTCAATTTCTATGATTTCTGGAAGATCCCCGCTCGGAACTCTTGAGTTTTCGCGAATTGCCGCGGGCTTGGCCGCGGCCCTCCTGCTGCAAAGCGGATCTGCCGCTCCCGCCGCCTGGGGATTGCCGCAGCTGATGACGATGCTTGCCGCCAATACGCAGCACCGGGTTGGGTTCGTAGAGCGGCGCTATCTGCACTTTCTCACCCGGCCGCTGGAGTCATCGGGCTGGCTCTCCTTCACGCCGCCGCAGCGGGTCGAAGAGGCCACCCTGACTCCAAGGAAGGAGACCATCATCGCCGATGGCCATACGCTTCTGATTTATCGTGCCGGCCGCGCCACCCGCCTGGACCTCCGGGATCGGCCGGAGGTCCACACCCTGGTTGAGGGCATTCAGGGAACGCTTTCTGGCAACCTCTCGATGCTGCAGCAGGACTATTCGGTTTCCTTGCGCGGCGACGCGCAACATTGGCGCCTGTCGCTCGTCCCAATCCAAAGGGATGCGGCGCGTGTCGTTTCGGAGATCCGGATTTCGGGAGTCGAAGGCGACGTTTCCGCAATCGATTTCCGATTTCCCAACGGGGATCGGTCCGAAATGACGATAACCAGGATGCAGAATCCGCAATGAAGAGCAGGCGTCCGCTGGCAGCCGGCATCCTCGTCGTCATTCTGGTCGTCTGCGGATGGGTGATTCGCGACACGACCTTCGTATCGGATCTGTCGGCATTCATGCCACGCGATCCGACAAAAAACCAGAAGCTCCTGCTCGAACAGATCCGATACGGCTCCGTCGGCCGGCTCATCATGGTCGGGATCGAGGGCGGGACACCGGCGGAGCGGGCTCGCGCCGCGCAATCGCTTTCCTCGTCGCTGCGCCGCAACACCGCGCTGTTTTCCGATGTTCAGGATGGCGACAAGATCACCGAGGCGCGGGATCGCGCCTACTTGTTCGACAATCGCTATCTGCTCTCGCCAGGCGTGCGTACGGGGTCCTTCAGCGTATCGGGCATGCGCCATTCGATCCGCGAGTCGATCGACGCCCTCGATGGCAGCGCCGGCCTGCTCCTCGCGCGCATCTTCCCGCGCGATCCGACCGGAGAAACTGCGCAGGTGCTATCGCGTTTCGCGGGTACCGCGAGGCCGCGGTCCGAGGAAGGCGCCTGGACATCCCGGAATGGCAAGATCGCGCTGCTGCTGGTGCAAACCGACGCACGGGGGTCGGACATCGAATCCCAGGCGAACGCCGTGCACCGCATTCGCAAGGTTTTCGCGGAACAGAACCCGGGATCCGGATTGAATCTGCTCATGAGCGGCACGCCGGTATTCGCGGTGGCGGCCCGCGCGACGATCGAGGGCGAAATCACTCGGTTGGCGCTGGCCGGCACGGGGCTGGTCACGTTGCTGCTGCTTTCTGTCTATCGCTCTCCGACCCTGCTTCTATTGAGCATCGTGCCGGTTGCCGTCGGAGCCGTGGTGGCAATCGCGACGGTTTCAATCGGGTTCGGAAATGTTCATAGCCTCACGCTCGCATTCGGCACGACCCTGATCGGAGAGGCGGTGGACTATTCCATCTATTTCCTCGTCCAACGCTTCGACAACCTCGGCGGGCCGGTGGAACCGGACTTCTGGAGGACCATACGCTTGGGGGTGCTCACGTCCGCGGCCGGATATTCGGTTCTGCTGTTTTCCGGATTTTCGAGCCTGGCGCAACTTGGACTGTATTCGATATCCGGGCTGGTCGTTGCCGCGCTGGTCGCCCGCTTTGCGCTTCCGCGCTTGGCGCCGACGGCCGTCGCGCTCCCCGACATCGACGATGTCGGCGCGCGGATCGACCACGTCTTTTCCACCCTAGGACGACATCGATGGATCATCGTGGTCGTCGGCGCCGCGGCAATCGCCAGCATTTCATCGCACGCCGGGACTATCTGGAATCGCAAACTGATGGCCTTGAGTCCGATTGCGAAGAAGGATCAGAAAATCGACGAACTGCTTCGGACCTCGTTGGGCGTCTCGGATATGCGATATGTTGCGGCATCGACGGCGACCACCGAGGACGATGCGATACGCGAGGCCGAGATGGCCGGCGGCGCACTGCAGCGCGCCGTTGAACGAAGGGAGATTGCCGGCTTCCTGTCGCCGGCCTTTGTGCTGCCGAGCGTTGAAGAGCAACACCGAAGGCAATCCGCGATACCGAGGCGGGAAATCGTACTACCCGACCTTCGTCAGGCAGTCGCAAATCTGCCGGTTCGTGCCCGCGACCTGGCACCGTTCATCCACGATCTGCAGGTCTCGCGCTCGCGGAGTCCGATTCGACGCCCCGAACTTCGCGGTACGTCATTTCAGCTTCTGGTCGACTCCCTTCTCATCAAGCGGCCGCGAGATTACTTGGTACTGCTGCCGCTCCGCGCCGTGTCGGGCGACCGCGTCGACATCCGGAAGATAAACCGCGACCTTCGGGCGAGCGGTCTGCAGAATGTCCGGGTCATCGACATTCTGGATGAGACGACAAGACTGTTCGAGGGGTACCTCCATGAGTCGCTGTCTCTCGTTGCGGTCGGAGCCGTGCTGATCATCGGGATACTGCTTGCCACGCTCCGATCAGCGACCAGAACCTTGCGGATTGTCACCCCACTCGCATGCGCCGTCCTTTCGGTGGCGGCAACCCTGGTCGCCCTGGGTGTCGGACTGACCATCTTCCACCTGATCGGCCTGCTCCTCGTCGTCGCGATCGGCTCCAACTATGCGCTTTTTTTTGACGCCACGAACCGGCACGGCGACAATCCCGGGCGCTACCGCACGAATGTGTCCATCGTCGTGGCGAACCTCACCGCGGTGGCGAGTTTTGGAATTCTGGGATTTTCCCGGGTTCCCGTCCTGACGGCGATCGGTACCACGGTTGGTCTTGGCGCTTTTCTCGCGTTGGTCTACTCTGCGATGCTTACTCGAAGCAGCCATTCCACCTGATTACCAAGATGGGCTGCCAGGGCAGACAGCGACCATTCACCGAAAGCGGGAGGTTTTGTCTTATGAAGGCCGTGATCGCTATCATGTCCGCCAGCATCCTGTTGCTGGGGTGCGCCACCACCTCGAGCGTGACCACCGGCGCGCAAGGCACAATCGACCAGCTTCATACGGTCGCCTTTGTGCCCCAGGGAGGAAGTTCAGTGGATGTCGACAACGACATCCAACGCGCCTTGTTGGCCCAGGGGGCGGACATTCGTGCCACGGCTCCGTCGGGGACGAGAAAAATGGCCGGGGTCGATGCGGTCGTATCCTACGAAGACGTATGGAGATGGGATATGGTGATGTACATGAAATCGATCGACATCGACGTCTTTGACGCGAATACCGGCAGCCTTTTGGTTGCCGGTCATTGGGAAAACTCCCCGCTGCACGGATATCAGGACCCGGCAAAGGTGATTGGTCACGTGGTGACCGACATGTTTCATAAAATGGGATGGGGTCATCCCGCGAAATACGGGGTTGTCACCCACTAACCCCGATCTGGGACTCGATGCGGGTTCGGGATGCACATGCAGTACGCTTGGCGGCCATCTCCCTTTGTCGTTGTCAGTGCCGGAATTCATGGGGCCGCGCTTGCCGCCTGCGTTTCGAGTCCGGAATTCTGGCCGTACGCGGCCGGTGCGATCGCGTGCAACCAGTTCGCGATCGTTCTCGGCGGGCTTTTGCCGAGAAGCGCTCTACTCGGCCCCAATATCGTGCGATTGCCCGCGGCGGCAATCCGCCGGCAGGAGGTCGCCATCACGATCGATGACGGCCCAAGTCCCGAAGTGACCCCGCTCGTCCTGGAGATTCTCGATCGCTTCGGCGTCAAGGCGACATTTTTCTGTATCGGCGATCGCGTTCAGACCTATCCGGACCTGTGCAGAAGCATCATTGCTTGCGGCCATTTGATCGAAAACCATGGCCAGACGCACCGAACGCGGTACGCCTTCCTCGGCTATCGGGGTTGGCTACAGGAAGTTGGCAGGGCTCAGGAAACCATTACTGCCGTGACCGGCCGCGCGCCACGCTGCTTTCGCGCACTTGCCGGCATTCGCAATCCGTTTCTGGATCCCGTTCTCGCGGGCCTCGGCGTCCGCCTCGCTTCCTGGACCCACCGCGGCTTCGACACCCGGGAAACCAACGCCGACCGGGTGTTCCTGCGGCTGACACGCCATCTTTCGTCGGGCGACATCCTGCTGCTGCATGACGGAAATTGCGCCAGGTCCAAGTCGGGAGAACCGATCATCCTGGAAGTGCTGCCACGCCTGCTGCGGGAAATCGAGAGTCGGAAGCTGAAGACCGTGACCCTCGAGGCGGCGTTCGATCGCGCCGACCCCGGGTAGTCGGGCTGGACGGCGGTTCCCGGACCGCGGCGCCGATCACATTCTGGATGGAAGTTCGCAGCCGCCGGCGAGCAGCCATCGCGACAGCGCCTGAAATTTGCGTCGCTGTCCCGGCGACAGCTTTTCATATCGCGATTGAACGCGGGACGCGATCTGCGGCGACCATTCGCGGCGCCAGCCGGTCTTGAAGACGACGAGGAACGGCGCGAGCGGTGTCGTGAACCGCTCCATCGCGTGCCCCATGCCTGCCACTGCCCCCGTCAGTTCGGAAACGGTGAATGCCGCCTGGAGCGACTGGAGAAAATCCCGGGTGAATGCCGGAGATTGCTCGCGCTTCCATTCGCTTGAAAAGTGCCGCATGGTCGCGAGCCGATTCATGCGGCCGAAATCCGCGAGATACGCCCCTCCGCGGGGCCGTAGGATTCGGCCCATTTCAGAAAAAGCCGACCCGAGTTCCCCTACATCCGCGAGGTGATGCAGCGACATCGTGCATGTCAGGCTGTCGACCGAGGCAGCGGCGAACCCGGTCAGATCGGTCATGTCGCCAAGACAAACCTCTACGTTCTTCACGCCTTGGCGCGCGACCAAGGCCTTTGCCTTGTCGACCATTCGCGGCGACGCATCGATTCCGACGAAGTCGGAATCGGGATTGAGCGTTGCCGTCAGCACCAACTGATTGCCAGGACCGCACGCCAGATCCAGTACGGCATCCCCCGGCCTGATCACCGTCGTCGCCTGCAAGGCGTGGTACAGATACAGGAATTCGAGAATCCCGCCATCGGATCCGGCGGCATCGAACGCATCGGCCTGGCACGGATCATCCATGACCAGTTCCCGCTCCGGAACACGCGCCGTGCCGGTGAAGGCAAGGCGGTCCAGGAGCAGGTTGATCATCATCCGCGGACCCGACATTCCTTTCCCGCCTTCAAGAAGGACTCAAATCGGCTTGATTCCCTGGTATTCCGAAAAGAATTGCATGGCCTTGAGATCGCTGTATACCCGGACCTCCGAAAATCCGGCGCCCTGAAGGGTTTCGGCAACGCGCCCCGGCGGAACACAGGCCTCGATGGTGTCCCAGTAATACTGCCAAAGGCGCCTGGTATTGCGCTGGCGTCCGACGACGGCCGCGATCGTCGGAACGACCAGTTTCATGTACCCACGCAGACAAAACCGACCCCAAGCGCTTGTCGGTGCGGATATTTCGAGCAGGCAAATCCGGCCACCCGGCTTGAGAACGCGATAAAACTCGCGAAACGCCACCGACAGGTCGCTGATGTGCCGCAGGGCGTATCCCATGCTCAGAAAGTCGAACGAAGCGTCGCCATACGGAATCTCCTCCGCGCGGCCCAAGGACAGATACACGCCGTGCGGAACATTGGCCTGCTTCATCATTCCCGGACAAGGATCGATTCCGGCGACCAGACTCGCGTCGCCAACGATCTGCGCCGCCTCCCGCGCCACCAGCCCGGTTCCCACCCCAACGTCGAGTACGCGCATACCCGGCGCCAGACCAGCCCGCTTCAATGCCTGTCCCCGATACCACCGTCCGGTTCCCAATGCGAGAATCGTCTCGATCCGGTCGTAATCCGAGGCCGTACTGTTGAACATCTCCTGAACGAACTGATCCTTCTCGTCCGCCCCGGCGTAATAGGCCGTCAACGGGGAATGGGGAGCGGTTGCCGTCGGGGGTGCGTAACTATTGTTTTCCATGTCTTTGCCACGCTATCGTTTCGCAGGAACCTCATTCGAACTGCGCGCAAGCTCTCCGATAAAATAGTCGCGCAAGGTATCCGTGAATTCCCTCGGATCATCCGGGGGGTCGAACCGCACGCCCAACCGTACACGAAAATGCATCGGCATTCCCGGCCTCCGGAAAAACGGGTAGCCCTTGCCGAGGAAATTCGTATCCTGCTCGACGATGACGGTTTGTATCGGCACCCGGGACCGGTAGGAAATATATGCGGCGCCGGTCCGAAACGGATTCAGAGGGGCGATCTCGGTTCGCGTCCCCTCGGGAAACAGCAATATCTGGCTGCCGCGCCGCAACTCTTCCACTGCCAGATTCACGGATCCGAGAAACCAGTCGTTTGAAATATATCCCGCCAGCCGCGCTCCCGCGCCCCAGAAAATACTGCGCAGCAAGGATGACTTCAGTAGACACACGACATCCGGCAAGCGCGAAACGATCATCGGCGCATCGAGCAACCCGGGGTGATTCGCCGCGATGATCAACGGCCCTCGATCGCCGAGCGCATCCAATGCCTCAAGATCAAAGCGCGCGGCCCTAATCCGCTCCAGGCCGAACAGATATGCCCGGAACCCATACGTTGCCATGCGCCTGCCGAACCGATTGCGCAAGCGGCCGCGCAAAAGCAGATTCAACAGGAGCGCCGCCAAGGAAAAAACAACGCACCCGATGCCAAGCACCGCGTATCCGATCAGCAGCGTCGCATATTCGCGTCCTGGTTGCGCGAGGGATGGGGTTCCGCTTCCGTTCAGCACGGCCTGGTTCGATGCGTATCCGAGAGCCCAAACCCTTCGATTTCCACCAGCAAATCGGCGCGACATATATCGGCCTGAAGCCACGTCACGTCGACGTCGGGCCGCAATTTTTCGAAAAGAGCGCCTTGCACCTCGGGAAGGTCGGATGGGTGACGCAAATAGGCCCGGAGCCGGAGGTCGGCTACAGAAAACGTTCCCGTGGCTGCACGGAGATTGGCCTGATCGACCACCGCCTCGAGGTTTTGCAACGTCTCAACCGTCTGCGCCGCGGCATCCCCGACGTGAACGCTTTGGTGACCAACAATGCTCGCCGTACCCGAAACAAAGATTGCCTGGGATTCCGGCGACAGCGACAGCACGGTGGCACGCGAAAACAGCGGACTCACCGGACCGTACTGCGACGGGTAGTGATATGCGCTTACCTGGCGTGGATTTTCAATTGCGTCCGGAACGTACTTGGACGCGAGAAAGTAGATTACGACCTGTCCTGGGGACGTCGCCGATGCGGACGTTCCCAGCGCGCTCGCCGCGGGAGCGGCGTCGGCCCGCAACCGGCCCGACCGGTCGAATGCCCTGGCCCTGCCGATATTGAAATGGCGGTACCGTTCCAGTCCGTGCTCGGATTCATTGATCCGCGAAAAATAGTTCCAGCACCGGATCAGGTGGGGGTACCCCATTTCTCGGGTTGCCTTGAGGATCAATCCGTAGGAAAAATCCGCCACGAGCTGCACCGAAGCGACCGGGCTTGCAGACCGAAAATCTCCTTCATCCAGGGCGATGCAGCCGGCACAAAAGTGCTCCGTCGACCGATATCGCAACGGACCTTCGGCCCCCCGATGGATTGCACCGTCGCCGACAAAAATGGCGTGCGCCGACCCCGAATTTCCGAGCGGTCGCATGGGGACCACGCCCAGCGAGTCCACGTCGCCGGCCGCTCCGGAGGCATCGTACAAAACCGTGGCAAGAACGCGCTCGGAGTCCACCTCCTCGCCGCTTGCGAGCATTCGCAGAGAGATCCTCGCTTGCATTTTCAATCCACGGCCCGGAACGCCAGCACCGCGTTGCTTCCGCCAAATGCGAATGAATTGCTTATCGCGGCACGAATTCCCGGGTTCGCCACGCCCTCGCGCACCACATGGCGGACACCCTGGCATTCTTCTCCGACTTCATCCAGATTCGCCGTTGGCGGAACCTTGTCTTCGTGAACGGCGAGTGCCGCAACCAAGGCCTCGACCGCGCCGGCGGCACCCAAGGAGTGTCCGTGCATGGATTTCGTCGAACTCACCAGCAGATCGGCTGCGTGGCTGCCGAACACCGACTTGAGGGACGCGATTTCTATCGCATCGCCCTCTCGGGTGCCGGCCGCGTGGGCATTGACATACCCGACATCCGCCGCCTGCAAATCCGCCTCCGCCATCGCGGCGCGCAGAGCCCGGGACTGCCCCTCCGCGCTCGGGCGCACGAGGTGCGTGTGATCGCAGCTTTGGCCGAAGCCCGCAAGCTCGCAATAAATCCGCGCGCCGCGCTCGCTCGCATGCTCAAAGTCTTCCAGGATGAGTGCCGCGGCACCTTCGGCCAGCACCAGTCCCGATCTTCTCGCATGGAAGGGGCGACAGGCCTGACTCGCCGTCGGCTCGGTACATTCGGCCACAACGCGCATCCCCTCCCAGGCGCGCATCACCGAAAAAGACAAGGGCGCCTCGGAGCCGCCGGCCAGCGCAATCGGGGTTTCCCCCGCCTTGATGCGCCGGAACGCCTCGCCGATCGCCACCGTGGAGGACGCGCATGCGACGGAATAGGTCAGGCACGCCCCTCCCAGCCCAAGAGCGATCGCGATCTGGGACGCTGCCGCGCTATTCATGGCCATCGGAACGGATAGCGGCGACGCGCGAGTCCTTCCGAGCTTGTAATAGTCGACGTATCCTGATTCGATGGTCAGCGTCCCGCCGATTCCGGTTCCCCAGGAAACGCAGAAGGGATTATCGATGGTCGCTGCCGGCGCAAGTTCGGCGTCCCGCCATGCGGAAAACGCCGCCGCGATACCCAGTTGGGCGAAGCGATCGGTCAGGGACGAAAGCTGACGCCCCAACACGCGTTCCGAATCGAAACCTCGACACACCGCGGCCGGCTGTGCGAGATCCGGACTCGCATCAGGCTGGCGATACCAGCCTATGGACGACTCCCCGGCCACCGTTCTCGCGAAAAAATCATGGACATCACCGCCATACGGACTGACGATGCCGACGCCGGTGACCGCAACACGACGCGTTCTGTTCCGAGTCATTTGGATTTTTTGGATATCGCCTTCTCAAACGTATCGACCAATTCCCCGACCGTCTCGGGACGCGGCATGTCGTTTGAAAATCGCACCCCAAACTTTTCCTCAACCTCGAAAAGCAGTTCCAGCAAACTCAATGAATCAATTCCAATTTCCGCCAATTTGCTGTCAACATGGATCTGTTCTGGCGGATTGTCGACGTGTTTTTTTACAAACTCTTTCAACAGCGCAATCGTGTCCATAGGTGCCGCAAAACCTGCTCATTTCGCATTCAAATTTTGACTGGGGTCGACATGGGATTGGTATTCCCCCTGCATCTTTTTCCCGGCACGCTCGAATTCCCTGCCGACAAAGGCAACGCCCTTTTTTATTCCCTTTTCCGTCTTGGACACGCCGGTGTCGATTGCAGGACCCACCGCTTGCGCTCCGCGCTTGAGGGCGGCGCCGGTCTTGTCCGCGGCCTTCGTCAAAGCGGATGTAACGCGATTCGAGTCGTTTCCTTGCGCGCCGCGGCATGCCGGAGACAACATTGCCAGCGGTACCAGGACACAGGCGACGCCGGCGCGGACAAGGTCGCTCCGGCGTCTTCTGCTTGCGCTGGCGCACGCCATGTCCGCCCGCCCACCGCATGCATCAATGCTTGCTTGTTTCCGCATGGTGCGTCATCCTGTTTCCCAATGTGCCATTCCGCAGGATCCGGGGGGAAATTGGCGTCGCTCGAGTCCCCCGGAGGGTAATCGGCCCCGCCTCCAGGGCTGTCCGAAACGAGCGTCCCGGCACGGATCCGCATACGAAATCTTCCCGCTCAAGCCCCCCGGCTCCTACGCGATTCTTTTACGCGGTTCCCTCTCCGCGGAGTATACATTTTGAAACACGCCCCCAATACGGTGCCGCGCGCGGCACCGAGGAGCGGCGCCGTGATTGCCGGCGGCCGGGCTGACGAGAGCCCGGGCAGGGAGTCGCCCGCCCGGGCTCGGCCTCAGAAGAATCCGACCTTCTTTTCGGAATACGAGACCAGCAGATTCTTCGTCTGCTGATAGTGATCGAGCATCATCTTGTGGGTCTCGCGACCGATGCCCGACTGCTTGTAGCCGCCGAAGGCCGCGTGCGCGGGATAGGCGTGATAGCAGTTGGTCCATACCCGCCCGGCCTGGATGCCGCGCCCGAGCCGAAAGGCGGCATTGATGTTGCGGGTCCAGACGCCCGCCCCCAGGCCGTAGCGCGTGTCGTTGGCGATCGCCAGCGCTTCCTCCTCGTCGCGGAAGGTGGTCACCGACACCACCGGGCCGAAGATCTCCTCCTGGAAGATGCGCATCTTGTTGTGGCCGAAGAAGACCGTCGGCTGGATGTAGTAGCCCTCCGCGAGATCGCCCTCGAGCCGCGAGCGGCTGCCGCCGGTGAGCACCGTCGCGCCCTCCTGCCGCCCGATGGCGATGTAGGAGAGGATCTTCTCCATCTGCTCGCTGCTGGCCTGGGCGCCGATCATCGTTTCGGGGTTGAGGGGATTGCCCTGGCGGATCGCTTCGACGCGACGCAGCACGCGCTCCATGAAACGCTGGTGGATCGACTCGTGGACGAGCGCGCGCGATGGACAGGTGCAGACCTCGCCCTGGTTGAGCGCGAACATCACGAATCCTTCGATCGCCTTGTCGAGGAACGCGTCATCGCGATCCATCACGTCGGCAAGGAAGATGTTGGGCGACTTGCCGCCCAGTTCCAGGGTCACCGGGATCAGGTTCTCGCTGGCGTACTGCATGATCAGGCGCCCGGTGCCGGTCTCGCCGGTGAAGGCGATCTTGGCGATGCGCTTGCTCGATGCGAGCGGCTTGCCGGCCTCGATGCCGAAGCCGTTGACGATGTTGAGTACGCCCGGCGGCAGCAGATCGGCGATCACCTCCATCCACACGAGGATGCTGGCGGGGGTCTGCTCGGCGGGCTTGAGCACCACGCAATTTCCCGCTGCCAGCGCCGGCGCCAGCTTCCATGCCGCCATGAGCAGCGGGAAGTTCCAGGGAATGATCTGCCCGACGACGCCGAGCGGTTCATGGAAGTGATACGCGTAGGTTTCCTCATCGATCTCGGCCACCGTCCCCTCCTGCGCCCGCACACAACCGGCGAAATAGCGGAAGTGGTCGATGGCCAGCGGCAGATCGGCGTTCATCGTTTCGCGGATCGGCTTGCCGTTGTCCCAGGTTTCGGCGGTCGCCAGCATGGCCAGGTTCGCTTCCATGCGATCGGCGATGCGGTTCAGGATCGTGGCGCGCTGAGCGGGCGAGGTCTTTCCCCAGGCCGCCTTCGCCGCATGCGCCGCATCGAGCGCAAGTTCCACGTCTTCGGCCTGCGAGCGGGGGATCTCGCAAAACGGCTTGCCGGTCACCGGCGTGATGTTTTCGAAATACCGGCCCGCCACGGGCTCCACCCACTTCCCCCCGATGAAATTGCCATAGCGCTTCTTGAACGGCACCGCGGTGCCGAATTTTCCGGGCTCGAGCATGTCCATGAAAAACCTCCCTGAGTGTTTGTTGGCTCGCCATTCCGCGCTCCTCCGAACGCGGCATCGGCATTTCACTCAGGATTCGTGCCAGACCGGGAGCCGATCGCGCGACAGGCCGGAAACCATTGCAGATCAATCGCTTGAATCTCTTCACGCCACGCGCTTGGGAGCGGCGTACCCGCCACGCCGCCGCGAAACGCGACGGCCGGTGTCGCATTTCGCGACAGATGACAGCCCGGTGCGACAGTGCCATACTGGCCGCGGACTGACAGGCAGCATGAGTACGAGGACAAGGGGTGCGTGTGGAGCGACTGCGCGCGCCGGGTTCCGATCTTCAGGATGATCTGCAGCGGGCCCGGCGTTCTTTTTTCCTTGACGGCAAGGATCCCGGAGATCTGGTGCCCGCGGTGATCGCCCGTTCGTGGCGGCGGTGCGCCGACGTGCCCCTGCCCGAACGCGGCCCGCAGCCGGACCCCATGAGCGGTGCCGAATTGCGCGGGCGCCGCGAGGCGCAGGCGCGGCTGCGCCGCAATGCCCGCGCCGAACTCGAATCGCTGGCGGAGTCGCTCGCGACGATCGACGCCATCGTACTGTTGGCGGACACCCAGGGGCTGATCCTCGACGCCGCCGGATCGGGCTCGTTCATGACCAAGGCACAGCGCGTCGCGCTCATGCCGGGCATCGTGTGGTCGGAATCCGATCGGGGCACCAATGCGATCGGCACGGCGCTCATCGAAGCGGCACCGATCACCGTGCGCGGCGCGCAGCATTACGTGGCGGAACACCGCATCCTCGGCTGCACGGCGGTGCCGCTGCGCGCACCCGACCAGCGCCTCATCGGCGTGCTCGACGTTTCGGCCGAGCCGCGCCACATCCACGCGCAGACGATCGGCATGCTGCGCATGGCAGCGCAATGGGTCGAACACCGGTGGGCGCTCGACGTGCCCGAGCCCGGCATCGAGGTGTTGCGCTTCGCCCGCGATCCCGCGCTGCTCGGCACCCACCGCGAAGCGCTGCTGTGGGTGCGCGACGGCGTCATCGTCGGGGCCAACGCCGGCGCCCTGCGCGAACTCGGCTGCGGCTGGGCACCGATGCAGGGCAGCCTGCTGGACGAGCGGTTCCAGGGCATCCCCGCCGTCGGCGGGGCGGTCGGCATCCTGCGGCCCCGCGACGCAACGGGAAGAACGGAGTTCGTCGCCGAATGGACCCGCGCCCCGGCGGCGCGCGGCCGCGTCCGCACGGCGGTCTCCGCGCCGGGTGTCGTCGACGTCGTGCCGGCCGCGGCCGCGCAGATCGCCGACGACGAACTGGTACCCGATCCGCAACGTGACCGGTTGCTGGAACACGCCGCGCGCGTCGTCGATGCCGGCATGGCGGTGCTGATCGAAGGCGAAACAGGAACCGGCAAGGAGTTGTTCGCGCGCGCCCTGCACGCCCGCAGCCGGCGGCGCCGCGGACCGCTGGTGGCGGTCAACTGCGCCGGGCTGCCCGAGGGACTGATCGAAGCGGAACTCTTCGGCTACGAAGCCGGCGCCTTCACGGGCGCACGCAGACGCGGGCAGGCCGGTCGTGTGCGCGAGGCGGACGGCGGCACGCTGTTCCTCGACGAGATCGGCGACATGCCGCTGCCCCTGCAGGCGCGGCTGCTGCGCGTGCTGCAGGATCGAAGCGTGCAGCCGCTGGGCGGACGGCCGCAGGCGGTCGACTTCGCGCTGGTCTGCGCAACCCACCGTCCGCTCGCGGCCTTGGTCGCGGAAGGCCGGTTTCGCGCCGATCTCTATTACCGCCTGCAGCATTTCCTCGTCACGCTGCCGGCGCTGCGCACGCACCCGGAGCGCGACCGCCGGGTCGACGCCTGGATCACCCGGATGCTGCAGATGCAAGGGGTCCATCTGCATCCCGCCGCACGCGATGCGTTGCTGCGTCATGCCTGGCCGGGAAACTGGCGCCAGTTGACGACGACGCTGCGGACCGCGTGCGCGATCGCCGGCCCCGGCGGCACCATCACCCGCGAAGACCTGCCCGCCGACATTCGAGCCGATGGGGCCGATGGGGCCGATCGGCCCGATCCGGCCGGCGCGGCGTCTCCGCCGGCCGCCGATGCGACTGCCCCGCGTCCGACGCCCGCCGGGGACGGAATCACCGACCTGCGATCGGTGGCGGATGCCGCGATCGCCGCGGCGCTTGCCTCCTGCAACGGCAACGTCAGCCGCGCGGCGCGCACGCTGGGGCTGCATCGCAGCACCCTGCACCGCCACCTCGCCCGCGGCGGATCCTCGCAAATTCCCTGACGCCGGTCAGTGGGCCGGCCGGCGTCGCGCCCCGTCTTCGATCGTCCAGGGGACGCAGGGATCCATGGCAAGGATCCACTGCGCCGCGCGCCGACGCGCCCGATCTTCCGGATACCGTCCGGCCGCCCGATCGACGACGCCCTCGGTCGCCAACAGGCAACGCTCGAGCATCCCGCCCGGATGAAAATTCCACTCGGTGGGGGCGACCACGACGTATCGTTCGACGACGTCGCCCACCAGTTCGACTTCGTGCATCAGCAGGCCGCGCGCCGTTTCCACCGTCGATCTGCCGATCCCCGGCGCCAGCGTCGCACCGCTGGCCAATCCCAGCAGCGTCGGGCGCCCATCGAGGTGGCGCTGCAGTTCTTCCGCACGCGCGAGCACCCGTGCCCGCACCCCGTCGCCGGTGGCGCCGCCGGCCCGCGCGAAGGCACCGGTTTCGGCCGCCGCGCCGCGCCATAGCGGATATCGCGCGAACGCCGCATCCAGCCGCGGCCAGATCCGGGCCGATTCTTCGGCGTTGCAGACCGGCAGCAGCCGGCGGCCCGGCACATGCTCGTCTCGCCCCAGGCCGTCGATCCACGGCGGAATCGGCCACGCGCAGGGATGGGATGCCTGGATCGCACGGACCACGCTCGCAAATTGCGCGAGGTCGCGCCGCTCGCCGAGGCGCTCGGGCCAATCCAGGATCAGACGCCACGCATGCTCCCGCGCCGCCTCCGCGGCCACTTCGCGATCGACGGCAACGGGCGTGCCGACGCCGCGCGCTGCTGCGATCGCCAGGTCGGCAGCGAGCCCCTGCGCCTTGCCGCACACCGCGAACATCGCCGGAATCAGGCTGCGGACGGTCTCGACGTCGCGATGCCGCAGAATCGTCGCCACCTCGGGACGGGCACAGGTCACGGCGAGACGGAATTCGCCGCGCCCCTCGTCGCGCTGCAAGGTGGCGACCACGCGCCCGGAATCAATGACGGTCATCGGCAATGCATCCAGCGGGATCGATGCATGCGGATCATCGCGGTTCGCGCCCCCCGGCGACCACGGCGATGCCCGCCGGAGCCGGGGGCGCAAAGCGCCGCACGAGCAGGAAGCTGCCCGCGACGATGGCGATGACGAGGGCCCCGAACATTGTTTCCGCTTCCCCGTTCCGCTGCGCCCACGCCGCAACGCCGGGCGCGGTCAGGCACGCCACGCCATAGGCCGCGACGGCCAGACTCAGGCTCGCGACGGTCAGGCCCATCGCCCGCGAAAGGACCCGGGCCGTTTGATCGGCGCGCCGCAGCAAGGTCGAGATCCAGATCCCGTTCAAGCCGTCGGTTGCCAGCATGCCGACGACAAAGCATCCCGCCAGGGCGGCGGCCCGCCCCAGGCCGCCGAAGCGCCCCGCGGCGGCGGTGAACAGCAGCGCCTGGCTCACGGTATCGAACGACAGCGCAAACAGCGCGCCAGTCAGGACGATCCCCCATCCGCCCGCGAATCGCCCCAACGGCCCCAGCAGCCGCGCGCGCAGGCCCACCGGCGCCACCACCTCGTGGGCCGGCGCGGAGAAGACGGCGTGCAGATTGGCGAGTCCGAGCGCGACCAGGAAGCCGATCGAAATCCAGGCGCCGAAGGCATCGAGCCAGCGCGGTGTCCCGGCGCCGGCCGCCAGGGCGCTGGAACCAAGCGCGATGGCCAGCACCACGAGCCCGTGTCCGAGGGAAAAGAGCGCGCCGCACAGCCGTGCGAGAACCGGAGACTTGCGGCTGTGGAAGCGCGTGAAGCCGTCGATGGTTGCGAGATGGTCGGCATCGAAACCGTGGCGCAGGCCGAGAACGAACACCAGCGCACACAAGCCATCCCATTGTTGTGGAAGCGGAAATTGCATGGCCCTCCCCTCGGCACGATTCGCGTCGGCCCGACGGCCGGGGGCGCAATGCCGCCCGCGGGTCACGCCGGTCATCGAGAAAAAAAGCAAAAAGCGCGCCATCGAACCGCGTTCGATAAGCCCTTGAATTCCGGATGCGCCCGCACGCGAGGGCGGCAGGTTCCTTATCGCTTTCCGTCGCCCGCCGTCACCGCGCTTTGCACCGCGCCTTGCACCGCATCGGTGCCGGCCGGCCGCGGCATGCGCACGGTGAACACCGCGCCGCCCTCCGGCCGATTGGCCGCCGACAGCCGTCCGCCATGTCGTTCGACGATCCCGTAACTGATCGCCAGACCCAGGCCGGTTCCCTTCCCCACCGGTTTGGTGGTGAAGAACGGATCGAAGATCCGATGAAGGTCCGCTGCCGCGATGCCGGGCCCGCGATCGCGAAATTCGATCGTGACCGCGTCCGCCGAAGACCGGCCCGCGATTTCCAGGACCGCGTCCTCCCGGGGGGTCGTGGTCATCGCATCCACCGCGTTCTGCACCAGGTTCATGAACACCTGCTGCATCTGTCCGCCGGAACCCAGGATGACGAGTTCCTCCGGCAGATCGATCGTCACGCGGAACGATTCGGGGGCCGACTTGCGCACCCAGTGCACGGCACGCTCGATCACCGGAACGAGGTTGCACGGGGTTCGCTCGTCGGGATCGACGGAGGAGAACCGCTTGAGGGCATCGACGATGTCGCGCGTGCGCTCCGCGCCCTCCACCGTTCCCTCGATCAGGCTGGGAAGATCCTCGAGGATCCGGTCGATGCGCAACTCCCCGCGCAGGCGTTCGCGCTCCGCCGGATCGGCGTCGCCATGGATGGCGGCACAGTAGCGCTGCAGCCGCTCGGTGTAGCGCTTCAATGCGACGACGTTGCCGAGCACGAAGCTGATGGGATTGTTCAATTCGTGGGCAACCCCGGCCACCAACCGGCCCAGCGAGGCGATCTTCTCCGAATGCAGCAATTGCTGCTGGGTGCGCTTGAGGTCGTCGTGGGCCTCGCGCAACGAGGTATACGCGCGGCGCAACTCGCCCACCGGCCTGCCGGTGATCACCGAACCGAGCAGTCTGCCCGCCGCGTTGTAGCGCGGCGTGCAGTTCAGGGAAACGGGAATCGCAGTGCCGTCGGCCCCGCGCAGGTTCATCTCGCAGTCGTGCAGCGGCTCCGCCGCCTCCCCCGTGAAATGCTGCTGGGCGCGGCGGCGCGACGCGTCGTCGGCGAACAGATCGAACACCGGGCTTCCCCGCAGCGTCCGCTCATCCTTTCCGGTCAGCGCGACCAGGGATGCGTTGACATCCTCGATGCCCCCCGCGCGATCGCAAACGATCAGCACGTCGGAGATCGACGCCAGCACCGAAACGATGAACTGCTGGGACTCCTCCAGCGCGGCGTTCTTCTCCTCGAGTTCGGTTTCGTGGCCGAGCAGTTCCTGATACACCTCGTCCATCTTGCGGATGACGTCCAGCCAGATGCGGTCGCCGGCCTCCTCCTGGATCCGGGCAAGCGCGGCGGCGGGGCGGGAAGCGGGGCGATCCTCGTCGGTCATTGCATGCCTCGCTCAGTGGACCGTGCATACCATGCACGGATCGAACGACCGCACGACGTGCTGGACCGCGACCTGCACCCCGTCCGACCCGGCGTCGCCCTCCGCGACGGGGGTTCCGACCAATGCCCGCTCCACCGGCCCCGGGAGCCCGGCCTCGTCGATGGGCGAAAAATTCCAGGTCGTAGGCGCGACGATCTGGTAGTTGTGGATCCGTCCGCGCCGCAGGCCGAGCCAATGCCCGAGGCTGCCGCGGGCCGCTTCGACCAGGCCGACCCCCTCGGCATCGCCGGGCAGTTCGCCGAATGCGCAAAACGGCTCGTCCGGCACGAACGCCCGGACCCACGCTTCCATTTCCGGAACGACGCGCGCCACCTCGAGCAGCCGCGCCACCACGCGGCTGCGGACATTGCCCCCCGCGCGTGCGACCAGATCGCGCGCCAGCGGGTGGCCGGCCATCAACTGCCGTGCCAGCGCCCCGGTCTCCGCCGGCGCGCCGCCGATCCGCGGCGCCTTGCACCAGGTGTACGCACCCGGCTTGTCCGGCAACGGCACCGCGGCGCCGCGCGCCGGCGGCTGCGGCGCCGCGCTCTCCGCATACCAGGCGTGGCGCACGTCTTCCGCGATCGCGCCGACGTCGAGCGGCATCGCCGCCCCCGATTCCCAAAGACCGGCGGCGAAGAGCGGCGCACCGCCCCCGGCCGATTCGTAGGCGCCGAAGCTCAGGAAGCGGTCGTACGACCGCCCGAGTTCTTCCAGACGCAGATCCTCCGCGATCGCCAGAAAGCGGGCAAAGTCGGCCGTGCGGCCCTGCGCCCAGGCGCTCAGGGCGCCATCGTCGGGCAGCGCGGCCACCGCTTCGAGCGCATCGCCGAACACGGTGCCCTCGAGAAATCCACGAAATTCCCGCACCATCCGGTAGAGGCGGCGCGCCTCCGTGGCGGACACCGGCCGGGTCGTCCCGCCGGGTTGAAACGCGTGGCTGTGCGGCCACTTCCCGGCAAGCAGGCCCATCGTGTGGAGCAGGCCGGCGCGCGCCGGCAGGAAATCGCGCGCCGCGCTTCCCTCGATCGCGCGGAAGCGCTCGACGGCCATCGCATGCCACGGTCTGCCGGCATAGGCGGTGCGCGCGAAATCCGGCATGAAGAACAGATAGAAGTGGCTCAGGTGGTCGGCCACGTTCTCGGCCGCCTGCATGCAATGCATCGCCAGACGGCCATTGCGCGGCGCGCGCAGGCCCATCGCATCGGCCAGCGCCGCGGCGGCGGCCGCCGACTGGGAGATCGAACAGATGCCGCAGATCCGCGGCGCGAACACCAGGGCGTCGAGCGGCTCCCGGCCTTGCAGGATCTGCTCGAAGCCGCGATAGAGTCCGGCGATCACCCGCGCCGATCGGACGCGGCCGGCGTCGACATCGAGCTGGACTTCCAGGTCGCCCTCGACGCGATTGAACGGACCGATGACGAGGCGCCGGGTCATTTCCGGGGGCTGCTCATTTCCGTCCGGGCGGCCGCCCGGAACCGGGAACCGCGACGATGTGGTCGGAATGCGCGTTCTCGCGCACCCGCGCCGGCGTTGCCGACTTCGACAACGCGGCCAAGGCCACGAACCAGGCTTTGGGCATGTCCACGGGGAGCCCGATGGGAATGCCGGCGACCTTCGGCGTCTGCGCGAAGGGATGTCCGGGATCCTCGAAACCCGGCTCGGTGCAGCGGATGCAGGCATAGCCGCCGCGCAGACAGGAGCCGCCGCCGTTCCATGCCCGCAGATTGCAATCCGCATGGGCCTGCGTTCCCTTGCACCCGAGGTTTTCCATCAGGCAGCCCTGGTCCGTCGGCCGCTCCGCGCTCGCCTTGAATTCGTAGAACTCGTTGCGCGGGCAGCCATGATGGACCAGGTGATCGGCATAAAAACGCGGCCGTCCGCAATCGTCGAGATCCGATGCCCGCAAGGTTCCGCGCGCCAGCGCGATCAAGGTTTCGCTGACCCAGTCGGGATGCGTCGGGCAGCCCGCAACGTTGATGACCGGCAGACCGGCGGCGCCGCGGTATTGCGCGCCGAGCAGCCCGCCGCGCGCCACGCCGTCGTACTGGAGGCCGCAGGCATCGGTCGGGTTGGCGCCGGCCGAGGTCACGCCGCCGAAGGCCGCGCAGGATCCGACCGCAACGACGTGCCGCGCCCGCCCGGCAAGCCGGCGCACCCACTCGATCGCCGGGATGCCGGTTCCCGCGACGACGTGGAACCGGCCGCTGCCGCGCGGCCCGCGCAGCATCGCCCCTTCGACGCACAGCACATCGAAGTCTTGCGCACCGCGGGCGCAGGCCTCGAGCACGTCGCGCGCCTCCGAACCGGTCTGTTCGGACAGGCTGGGATGCCAGAGCAGACGCACGCCTTCATCGGCCAGCACCGCGGGCAGCGAACCCGGTTCGCTTCCAAGCCAGGACAGCGTGCATCCCCCGCAACCGCCGCTTTGAAACCAGAGAACGTTCATGGCTCTTTCAATCCGTATCGGGACAGCTTCGACCGCAAGCCCACGCGGGACAGGCCGAGTTCGTCGGCCGCGCGCGTCTTGTTCCAGCGATGGCGCACCAGCGCCTCCTTGATGACGCGCGCCTCCAACTGCTCCATGCGCTCCTTGAGTCCGCCGTCGAGCCCCGCCAGCAGCGACAGTTCGCGCTCCTCGGCCGCCTCGCCGGCGGCCAGCACCACGCGCGGGCTGAACAGGTCGGCACCCAGGCACTCGCCGTCGGCGAGGACCACCATCCGCTTCACTTCATTGCGCATTTCGCGCACGTTGCCGGGCCAGCGATACGCCCGCATGCATTGCAGCGCTTCCGGCGAAAACCCCCGCACCGGCATACCGAACTCCGACTGCGCCTGCGCGCGCAGGCTTTCGGCGATCGGCACGATGTCCGCCGGGCGCTCGCGCAGCGGCGGAACGCGCAGGGAGATTCCGGCCAGGCGCCAGTAGAGGTCCTCGCGAAACCGGCCCTGCCGAACCTCCTCCTCCATGTCCCGGTTGGTCGTGGCGATCACCCGCACGTCGACCGCGATCGGCCGGGGGCTGCCGACGGGCCGCACCTCGCCTTCCTGCAGGACGCGCAGCAGCTTGACCTGAAAAGCCGGCGACGTCTCGCCGATCTCGTCGAGAAAGATCGTTCCCCCATCGGCCTGCTGGAACAGGCCGATCCGGTCCTCGACGGCGCCGGTGAAGGCGCCGCGCTTGTGACCGAACAGCTCGGCTTCGAGCAGGGAATCGGGCAACGCCGCGCAGTTCTCGACCACGAAGGCGCGATCGGCGCGCGGGCTGGCGTAATGCACCGCGCGCGCGAGCAATTCCTTGCCGGTGCCGGACTCGCCGGTGATCAGGATCGGCAGATCGAACGCCGCGACCCGTTCGGCCAGGGAACACACGGCATCGAGCGGCCCCCCGGGGTCGCGCACGATGCGCTCGAACGCGGCGCCTGCCTTGGCCTGCGCGCGGCGTTCGCGCACCGCGGCCTTCAGCGCATGCGGGCTGGTGCGCAGCTCCAGCGCCAGGCGCTGATTGTCCTGCTGCAACCGCCACAATTCCGCCGCCGAACGCAGCGTATGCAGGAGGTGATCCGGTTGCCACGGCTTGAGGAGGTACTGCCAGATCCCGGCTTCGTTGATCCCCGCGATGATGTCCTGCGCATCGGTATAGCCGGAGATCACGATGCGGACGGTGTCGGGCCAGTGCATCCGCACGAGTTTCAGGAACTCGACGCCCGAGGCTCCCGGCATGCGCTGATCGCAAAGCACGATCTGGACGAACTCGCGCTCCATGATCGCCTGCGCGTCGGCGGCGGACCCGGCGGTGAACACCGTGAAGTCCTCTTCCAGGGTGCGCCGCAGCGCCTCCTGCGAACGCACCTCGTCATCGACCACCAGTACCGCGGGAAGATCGGCCGGCATCCGCGTACACCACCCTCTCAACAAATTCTGGGCAATTGTTCGCCCGTCAGCCAGTCGACGATGCGCCGGCCACCGAAGCGCGTCGTCATCTGCACGAAACGGCGGTCGTCGGCGACCGCGACGCCGATGCGCGCGGCATCCCGACCCAGCGGATGCGTGCGCATCGCCGCCAGCGCGGCCTCGGCCCTGGCGGGCGGACACACGGCGAGGAGCTTACCTTCGTTGGCGACGTAGAGGGGATCGAAGCCGAGAAACTCGCACGCGGCGGCGACCGCCGGCTGCACCGGAATCGCCGCTTCATCGAGATGAAAACCGACCCCCGACTGGGCGGCGATTTCGTTGAGCGTCGTTGCCACGCCGCCGCGCGTGGCGTCGCGCAGGACGCGGACGTCCGGCACGGCGGCGAGGAGATCCGCCACCAGGCCGTGCAGCGCCGCGGTATCGGAGACGATCGGCGAATCGAAGGCGAGGTTTTCGCGCTGCGACAGGATCGCCATGCCGTGCTCGCCGATCGACCCCGAGAGCAGCACCACATCGCCGGCGCGTGCATTGGCCCCGGCGCAATCGATTCCCTCGGCAAGATCGCCGACGCCGGTCGTCGTGATGAACACGCCGTCGGCCTTGCCCGCCTCGACGACCTTGGTGTCACCCGTCACCACCGGCACGCCGGCATCGCACGCGGCGCGGGCCATGGACGCGACGATGCGCACCAGATCCGCCAGCGGGAACCCCTCTTCCAGGATGAACCCGGCGGCGAGATAGCGCGGCTGCGCGCCCATCATCGCGACATCGTTGATCGTGCCGTGCACCGCCAGGCAGCCGATGTCGCCGCCCGGAAAGAACAGCGGCGACACGACGTGGGAATCGGTCGACATCACCAGGCGCGCGCCCGCGCGCGGCGCCGGCCAGGGCAGCCGCGCGCCGTCGTTGCCGTCGAGGAATTCATTGTCGAGCCCGCGCGCGAACACCTCGCGGATGAGCTGCGCCATCGCCCTGCCGCCGGCCCCGTGCGCCATGTCGACGCGGCCGCCGCGAAGGTCCAGCGGACGCACGTAGTCGGGTTTCCCTTTTGGGCTTGCGTTGGCGTTCATGCCGCCTCCCGGAACCGGCCATAGGTGAAATGCGCGGCGCAGGCGCCCTCGGACGAGACCATGCACGAACCCACCGGATTCTCCGGCGTGCACACCGAGCCGAAGATCCGGCAGTCCTGGGGGCGCTTTTCACCCCGCAGGATCGCCGCGCATTCGCACGCCTTATGGTCCGCGACGGCCGCGTAGGGGACGTCGAAGCGCAGTTCGGCATCGAACTCCGCATAGGCGGGGCGAAGGCGCAGCGCGCTGCGCGGCACGGTCCCGAGGCCGCGCCATTCGAAGTCGGGACGCAAGGCAAACACCTCGGCCACCACCTCCTGCGCCTTGCGGTTGCCTTCGGGCGTGACGGCGCGCGTGAACTCGTTTTCCACCTCGGCCCGGCCGTCGTTGATCTGCCCCACCAGCATGTGGATCGCGCGCAGCACGTCGAGCGGCTCGAACCCCGCGATCACGACCGGCTTGCCATGGTCGCGCGGGAAGGGTTCGTACGGCGCCGACCCGATGACGGTGGAAACGTGCGCCGGGCCGACGAAGCCGTCGAGGCGGACGCCCTCGGGCGCGGCGAGGATCGCGTGCATCGCCGCCGGCGTCAGCACGTGATTGCACAGGACGCTGAAATTCGACAGGCCCTGCGCCCGCGCGGCCCGCACCGCCACCGCGGTCGGCGGCGTCGTGGTCTCGAAGCCGATGCCGAAGAACACCACCTGGCGATCGGGGTTGTCGCGCGCGATGGCCACCGCGTCGGTCGTCGAGTAGACCATGCGGATGTCCGCACCCCGGGCCTTCGCCTTGAGCAGCGACAGTCCATCGGATGCCGGTACGCGCAACGCGTCGCCATAGCTGCAGAGGATCACGCGGTGCGTCAGGGCGAGGCGGATCGCCTGATCGATGCGGCCGATCGGCAGCACGCATACCGGACATCCCGGGCCGTGGACCATGCGCACGCCCGGCGGCAGCAGATCCAGGAGGCCGTAGCGCGAGATGGCATGCGTATGACCGCCGCAGAACTCCATCAGGCGATATTCGCGTCCGGCCTGCACGTCGCGCGCGATCGCGGCCGCCACCGTCCGCGCGAGCGCGCCGTCGCGGAATTCGTCGATGAACCTCACCGCGGATCCTCCGCGACCGCGGCGTCGCCCGGCGCAGGAATCAGCGCGCGAAAGAGTTCGAGCGTACGCAGCGCCTCGTCGGTATCGAGTTTCTGCAGCGCGTAGCCGACGTGGACGATGACGTAATCGCCCACCGCGACCCCCTCCACCAATGCCAACGAAATCTCCTTGCGCACCCCGCCAAGATCGACCGTCGCCATGTCCGGCGACGGAAGGTCCACCACGCGCACCGGTATTGCCAGGCACATCGATCATCTCCCCACGGTTTGCATCGCAACCCACGCCTGCCCCAGGCTCAGCCCGCCATCGTTGGGAGGCAGTTGCCGGGCTTCCAGAAACAACAATCCGCCTTCCCGCAGATGCGCGCGCAACGCCGCGCCGAGCAGGGAATTGAGCAGGCAGCCTCCGCCCCCGGCGACGAGCGTGACGCCGGTGCGCTCCGCGGCCCGGATGACCCAGTCCGCCAGGGCCCGTGCCAGCATCGCATGGAACACCGCGGCGCCGCGCGCCGGGTCGCGGCAATCCGCCAGGAAGGCCAGCAGCGGCAACAGATCGAGCGTGCCGTCGGGATGGATGCGCCAGAAGTCTCCGGCTCCCGCCTGCGGCAGCGGCGCGGCGGGGACGGTGCACGCCAGCCCCTCCAGCCGCATCGCCCCCTCCCCTTCATACGCGGCGTTCCCGCACACGCCCAGCAAAGCCGCGGCGGCATCGAACACGCGGCCCAGGCTGCTCGTCGGCGGGCTGCGCAGTCCGCGCGCGAGCATGTCGGCGATCGTCTGCGCACCGGGTTGCGCGGCAAAGCGACGGCCGATCTCGCCGCCTCGCCCCATGCGGTGCAGCGCGGCGGCCGCCATCCGCCACGGCTCGCGCGCGGCCCGATCGCCGCCGGGCAGCCCGAGCGGCGCAAGGTGACCGATCCGCTCGCAGCGCGCGCCGCACAGCCGCAGCAGCTCGCCTCCCCAGGCGCCGCCGTCCGTCCCCAGGCCGACGCCGTCGACGGCAAGGCCCAGCGCGTCGTCCTCCTCCCGGCCGTGCTCGGCGAGCACCGCGGCGATGTGTGCATGGTGATGCTGCACCGGAATCCGGGCGATCCCGTTCCGCTCGGCGAAGTCCGCGGCCAGGCGACTCGACGCGAAGTCGGGGTGCAGGTCGCAGGCGGCGGCCGTGGGTGCGACCGCGAGGATGCCCAGCAGGTGTTCCGCGGTGCGCTCGAGAAAACGCACCGTCGCGGCGCTGTCGAGATCGCCGACGTGCTGCGAGACGTAGGCTTCGTCCGCGCGCGTGACGCACACCGTGTTCTTGTACCCGGCGCCGAAGGCGATCACCGGCGGGCCTGCGCGCGGCAGCCGGATCGGCTGCGGAACGAAGCCGCGGGCGCGCCGGATGAACCCCTGGACCGATCGCACGCTGTCGTCGCACCGCACGACGATCCCGCGGTCGTGATCGAGGATCGCATCGGCGATCCGCGGGTTTCCCGCCAGACGTTCCGCGGCCTCGTCGTTGTCCGCAACCAAGGGTTCTCCGCCCAGGTTGGCGCTGGTCATGACGAGCAACAGATCCTGCGGCATGCGCAACCAGCCCGTGCCCGCGGGCCGCCCCGCCGCCTCGTGGAACAAGAGCCATTGGATCGGCGTCGCCGGCAGCATCAGGCCGAGGGTCTGCAGGCCCGGAGCGATGTCGGCGGCAATGTTTTGCTCCGCACCCTCACCCCCGCCCTCTCCCGCCTCCGCGGGAGAGGGGGCACCCGTGCCGCCGGGACATTCGAGCGGGCGGATATCCGCCCGCGGCGTGGCCTTGGCGCACAGCACGACCGGGCGTTCGTCGGACTCCAGCAGCGCGCGTTCGCCGTCATCGATCTGCGCGATGCCGCGAAACGACACCGCGCTCGCCCCCATCACGGCAAAGGGCTTGCGTTCGCGCTCCTTGCGCGCGCGCAGACGCGCCACGGCCTGCGGGTTGCGCGCATCGCACGCCAGATGGAATCCTCCCAGCCCCTTGATCGCGACGATGGCGCCGCGGCGCAGCAAGGTCAGGGTCTGCGCGATCGGGTCGCCGACCTGCACGTTGCCGTTGCCGCCGTGCAGACGCAGGCGCGGCCCGCAATCCGGGCAGCACACCGGTTCGGCATGGAAGCGCCGGTCGCGCGGATCCGCGTATTCCCGCGCGCACGCCGCGCACATCGGAAACCGCGCCATGCTGGTCCGGGCACGGTCATAGGGCAGACCGTGCGTCAAAGTGAAACGCGGGCCGCAATGGGTGCAGGTGATGAACGGGTGGCGCCAGCGCCGCGACGCCGGGTCGAACAGCTCTTCGAGGCACTGCGCGCATACCCCCATATCCGGTCCGATGGCCGGCGCGCTCCCGGTATGCGCCCCGGCCGGCACGCCCTCGATATGCGCCGCCTTCCGCGCGTCGGCGGCCGCACTCGCCACGATCGCGAAGCCGCGTTCGCCCCGCGCCGGAACCGCATCGACGCGGATTGCGTCGATGCGCGCGTGCGGCGGGGCGTCGCGGTGCAGCCGCGCCACCAGTTCCCCAATCCGCGCCGGATCCCCCTCCGCCGCGATCTCAACCCCGGATGCGTCGTTGCGCACCCAGCCCGACAGTTCCAGTTCCGTGGCGACGTGCCAGACGAAGGGACGAAACCCGACCCCCTGGACCAGGCCACGGACGTGGATGCGGCGCCCTTCGATCACCTTGAAAGCCCCGAATACGCTACGGCCTGCCCTGCTCGCTGCGCGTGTGCCGGGGCTCCTGGTCCTCCGATTCCCGGATCCGCCGTTCGAGGTCGGCAATGCGCTGGCGCAAGCCGGCCATCGTTTCCGCCTGCGCCGCGCGGGCCGCGGCAACCCCGGCCTCCACCCAGGCACACCACGATGCCATCCCTTCCCCCGACTCCGCCGACACGCGGATGACCTCGATCGCCGGATTCACGCGCCGCGCATAGCCGATTGCCGCCTCGACGTCGAAGCGCAGATGGGGAAGCAGATCGCATTTGTTCAGCAGCATCAGGCTCGCGGCCCGAAACATGTCGGGATACTTGATCGGCTTGTCCTCGCCTTCGGTCACCGACAGGACCGCGACCTTGTGGGCCTCGCCGAGATCGAAGGCCGCCGGACACACCAGGTTGCCGACATTCTCGATCATCAGGATGCCGCCTTCGGGCAGGGCCGATTCCCCGGCGAGCCGGTCCATCGCGTGGCCGACCATATGCGCGTCGAGGTGACATCCCTTGCCGGTGTTGATCTGCACCGCCGGAGCGCCGGTCGCGCGGATGCGCGCGGCATCGCGGTGGGTCTGCTGATCGCCTTCGATGACGGCGATCGGAAGCCGGGGCCGCAGCGCCTCGATCGTCCGCACGAGGAGCGTGGTCTTGCCGGATCCGGGACTCGAGACGAGGTTGACCGCAAAGATCCCCCGGTCCGCGAGGCGCGACCGGTTCGCCCCCGCGAACCGGTCGTTCTTGGCGAGAAGGTCCTGCTCCAGCCGCACCAGGCGGGAGCGGCCGTCGTCGCCCGGACCTCCGGGGGCGTGCAAATGATCGTGACCGTGGCCAGGGTCATGGCCATGTTCGTGATCGTGGCCGTGGTCATGGTCATGGTGATCGCGGGCATGACCGGAGTCATGGGAATGATCGTGCCGGTGCGAAGATCCTTCGATCCGGGCATCCTCGCCGCCGCAACCGCAGGTAGTGCACATCGCCGCTCCTTTCACTCCACCTCGAGTTCGCGCACCCGCATTTCCGTGCCCCCGGTCACCTGCACCTGGTAACTCCCACAAAGGGGGCAGGCGCCCGCGCTGTCCGCCAGCGCCACGCTTCGGCCGCAGGGCATGCACCACGCCGTCCCGGGCGTGCGCAGCATTTCGAGCCGGGCACCTTCGGCAAGGCTGCCGCGCGTGACGACATCGAAGCAGAAGGAAAGCGAATCGGGTTCGACCGCCGCCAGCGCACCGATCTCCAGCCAGACGGTCTTGACTCGACCGAATCCCTCCCGCGCGGCTGCCTCTTCGAGGATCTGCAGCACGCCATGCGCCAGCGACATTTCATGCATGGTCCATGCCTCACCCGCGCCGGTCCTCGCCTATATGGAGCGCAGGAACCGCTCCCGCGGCGCATCGCAGCAGGGGCACGCCCAATGCTCGGGCAGATCCGCGAACGCGGTGCCGGGCGCGACGCCGCCGTCGGCGTCACCCCGATCGGGATCGTAGATGTACCAGCAGATGCCGCACTCCATCCGGGTGTCGGCCGGAGGCGGCTGGTCGACCGCATTTCGTTCGAATCCTGCGCTCACGTCAATCCTCCACGGCGGCGAGCCACTCTCCAAGCCGCTCGCAACTGTCTTCGTAATCCTGCACCGCGGCCTGCGCGGCGATGGGCAAATCGACGATCTCGATGGTATTCAGAATCATCTGTCCCATGTTGTGGAAGTGTTGCACCCACCACACGTTTCCCAGACCGGTCGATCCGATCCGGCAACTGCCGTACCCGCGCGACAGGATGCCGATCGGCCCCCTTCCCAAGGTATCGCCAAGATACTGCAAGTCCTGGGGCGTGACCGGAAGCAGGGTCAAATTGATGACATGGGCGGGATCGCCCGGCCGCCAATGCGCGGCGCGATGCCGGATTTCCCGGATCAGGGCCGGGGAATTCATCAGGCCGTCGGGCTCGGCGTCGGGCTCAGGATCAGGCTCGACCGTCCCCGGGGACGGCAAGGCCCGGATGCGGGCGGCGGCGGGGAATGCCCCCGTCTCGATCCGGTCCTCGGTCACCGAGCCGTCCGGCGCCAGAAGCTGGACGCGCCACACCGAGGGGAAGGCGGTCTCCTGGATGTGCACCGGCCGCGGGCCGTCGATCCGGCAGGACACCTCTCCCTGCCCCAGCAGATCGTTGACCTCGTCGACCACCGCGCGCGGCGCGTGCGTGAGCGAAAGAAACGGCGGTGCCGGCCGGCGGTCGCCTTCGTCCCACGGCGCGAACGGCACCGCCCGCATCCGCTCGAGCAGGGACGACACCAGCCGAACCGCTTCCCGCTGCGCGGCCTTCGATGTCGGGGCGTGCCGCGCCGGACGCTCGAAGGTCTCCATCCGGCCGGGCACGAATGAAACCTGCGGGCCTTCGGCCGATGCGAGGGATGCATCGGCCAGGACGGGAACGGGAAACGGCTTCATGTCGTCCTCCGGAGCACGGCGGGCCACTGCGGTTCCCGCCCGATCAGATCGGCAAATGCATCATCGATCGCCGCGCGCGCCGCCGGACCGCCGGATTGCACCGCCGCCAACGCGTCCAGGGCCCGATCGACGGCGAGGGCGCGCTCCGCGTCGACGATCTCGCGCGCCGACCCGAGAAACCCCAGCACCCACCCGCCCACCGGGACCGGCCCGGTCAAGAGCGTATCGACCCGTTCGATGCCATTGCGGCTGCGGCACACCGCGACGGATCCTTCCATGCGCAGCACCTGCATCGGAATCGCCATGCACATCAGCAGGACACTCCCCATGCCCGCAGAACCCGGGCATCGCCGACCCGGCATGCCGCCTCCGCCGACGGGCGCCCCGATTCGTACGCGTGGAGCGACAGCGGCGACCCGTCTTCCTGCGGTGCATCCCGCGGCGTCGGCGCATGGCCCCATTCGATCAGGAGGTCGACCACCCATGCGACGGCCTCGGCGACGCGCGCCCGCACGCAGGGGCGCAAGCTGCCGCCGAAGTCCTCGAGTTCCTCCGGCTGCACCCCGAACAACATCAGCCGTTCGGGCATCGCACCGATGAGCGCCGCGGACGCCAGCACCTCCTGGAATCCGGTCTGATGCAGGCTCATCTTCTTGGCGCCGAGGAAGCGCGGCACGTCATCGTCGGCGACCACGCGGACGCTGCCCGGCTCCAGCCCGTAATCGACGGCGTCGAAGACGATCAGACGCTTCGCGCACTGGACGTGGGGAAGCAGATAGAGGCCCTGGGTGCCGCCGTCGAGCGCCCGAACCGCCCGCGGCAGCTGCCAGCGCGCCGACAAGTCCTCGACGCAGCGGACCCCGAAGCCTTCATCCGCCCAGAGAAGGTTGCCGATTCCCAGAATCAACACCTCGGCCTGCGGATCGCCCGTGTCCATGGCATCAATCCCGGAACGTGCGCAGGCCGCTGAACATCGATCCGATCAGCGATTGCCGGCTCATGATGTCCTCGCGCACCCCGGCATAGACGTGCAGCATGACGAAGCAGACGATCCCCCACATGCCCAGATGGTGCCAGCTGTGCACCGCCTGACTGCCGCCGAACAGCGGGATGACCCACCCGAACAGGTGGGACTGCCAGCTCGTCGCCCCCTCGCCCTCGCCATACAGCGCCAATCCGGTGAAGATCATGAAGGTCGATCCGATCGTCACGAACAGGAACATGAAGAAGTGCGCGAGCGGATTGTGGCCGATGAACTTCTTCGGCGTCTTTTCCAGGAACAGGTACCAGCGCAGTTCGCCGATCATGTCGCGCCACCAGCCCGCCCGCCATACCGGGAGCACGAAAAGCTGCCGGGCATGCTCGTTGCCGACGAGCGCCCAATAGACCCGGAAGAGAAACCCGACGACGAAGATCTGCGCCGCCGCGAAATGGGCGAACCGGATGTAGCCCATCTCGAAGTGCGCCGAAGCCTCGCCGTGTAGGCTGGGCAAGGGGCTGGCGATGAGATACCCGGTCACCGCCAGCACCGTGATGCACAGGGCGTTCACCCAGTGCCACAACCGCACCGGCGCCTCGTAGACCAGGATGGTGCGTCCCGATGCCGTGCGCGGATCGTCGTCCGCCGAAATTGCCGTCGCCATGACGTCTCCCCCCTTCCTGGCCGTTGTCGCCGTGCTGCGCCCGGTCTCACCGCACCCGGATTTCGGACATCGACTGCCCGTCCGGACTCATGACGTGGGTCGAGCACGCAAGGCACGGATCGAAGCTGTGCAGGGTGCGCAGGATCTCCAGCGGCTGGTCCGCCTTCGCCAGCGGCGTATTCAACAGCGCCGCCTCGAACGCACCGATCTGTCCCTTGGGATCGCGCGGCCCTCCGTTCCAGGTCGTCGGCACGACGCACTGGTAGTTTTCGATCCGCTCATCGCGGATGTGCACCCAGTGCCCCAGGGCACCGCGCGGCGCTTCGGTGAAGCCGGCGCCCTTGCACACTTTCGGCCAGGTTGCCGGATCCCACTTCTCGTCGTTGGCCGTCGCCGTATTGCCGTTCTTCAGGCTGGTCATCAGCTTGTCGAATTCCTGGATCAGCAGGTTGGAGCAATACAGGCTCTCGATCCCCCGCGCGGCGGTGCGGCCCAGCGTCGAGAACAGCGCCGAAACCGGCAGTTCGAGTTTCGAGAGTACCGAGTCGACCGTATCCTTGACGAACGGGTAGCGCTTCGGTTGCAGGTAGGCGAGCACCATGCGCGACAGCGGACCGACCTCCATCGCATGCCCGCGCCAGCGCGGCGCCTTGATCCACGAGTACTTCGCGCCTTCGTCGACTTGTTCGATGCGCGTGCGCGTGCCCCGGAAGTTGGGCCCCTCCGGCGCGTAGTGCGGTTCGGTGATGCCGTCGAAGGGGTGCAGGCCCATGGTCTCGTCGGGATAGGTGTACCAGGAGTGGACGACGTATTCCTGGATCTGCTGCGGATCCTTGAGGTCGACCTCATGGATTTCGTCCAGCTTCCCGCCGACCACCGCCCCGCGCGGCAGCAGCAGATTTCCGGTCGAATAGTCGTTGGCCCGATCGGGGATGTCGCCATAGGACAGGAAGCTGTTGCCGGCAAGACCGCCGCCGTAACGCCAGTCCTTGTAGTACGACGCGATCGCGATCAGGTCCGGGATGTAGACCTTGGCGGTGAATTCGTGCGCACGGTGGATGATGTCGTGAACGAGGTTCAGGCGCTCCATGTTGACGGCCCCGACCGCGCCCGACTCGTCGAGGTTGATCGCACAGGGCACACCGCCGACCAGCCAGTTCGGATGCGGATTCTTGCCGCCGAATACCGTATGGATCTTGACGATCTCGCGCTGGAAGTCGAGCGCCTCCAGGTAGTGCGTCACCGCCATGAGGTTCGCTTCCGGCGGCAGCTTGTAGGCCGGGCTCCCCCAGTACGCGTTGGAGAACGGACCCAGCTGACCGCTTTCGACGAATTTCTTCAAGCGGTTCTGCACGTCGCGAAAATATCCGGGCGACGACATCGGCCAGTCGGAGATGCTCTGCGCCAGTTCCGAGGTCCGCTTGGGGTCGGCCGACAGCGCGGACACCACGTCGACCCAATCGAGCGCGTGCAGATGATAGAAGTGCACCAGATGATCATGCACGTAGAGCGTGAGCTGCATGATGTTGCGGATCGTGTTGGCGTTCTCCGGAATCCGGATCGCCAGCGCGTCCTCGACCGCCCGCACCGAGGTCAGGGCATGGGTGCCGGTGCACACGCCGCAGATCCGCTCGGTGAACGCCCACGCGTCGCGCGGGTCCCGCCCCTTCAGGATGACCTCGATGCCGCGCCACATCGTGCCGGTCGACACGGCATTGCGGATGACGTTGTCCTGATCGAGATTCACCTCGACGCGCAGGTGGCCCTCGATCCGGCATACGGGATCGACGACCACGCGCTTGCCGGAGTTGTCGAGACGGAAGCCCTGCGTTTCATAAGCACCCATGGTCAATTTCCTCCCCGCTGCCCGTCATCCCGACCGGCGGCATCGCCGGACTTGCCCCCGATCCGCCGCGCCGCGGAAGCCGCCGCATGCACGGCGACGACCGCCCCGGTCACCGCGGCCGCCGTTTCACCGACCTTGTCGGCATTGGCCTCGATGCCGAACTGATTGATGTTGGTGACCCGGTTGTAGAAACCGCCCTTGTCCCAGAAATCCTCCTCGGAGCAGCCGAGGCAGGGGTGGCCGGACTGGATCGGAAACGAGACTCCGCCGTTCCAGCGGACCGTCGAACACGCGTTGTACGTCGTCGGCCCCTTGCAGCCCATCTTGTACAGGCAGTATCCCTGGCGGGCTCCTTCGTCATCCCACGCCTCGACGAACTCGCCGGCGTCGAAATGGCCCCGCCGATAGCATTTGTCGTGGATGCGCTGGCCGTAGAACATCTTGGGGCGTCCCTGACGATCGAGTTCCGGGAAGCGGTCGAACGTCAGCAGATACGAAACGACCCCGGTCATGACCTCGGCGATCGGCGGGCAGCCGGGCACCTTGATGATCGGCTTGTCGAAGATGACCTTGTCGACCGGCGTCGCGCGGGTCGGATTGGGTTTGGCCGCCTGCACGCAGCCCCAGGACGCGCAGGTTCCCCAGGTGATGACCGCCTTGGCGTCGGCGCAGGTTTCGCGCAGCACCTCGACGAAGGGGCGCCCGCCGACGATGCAGTACATGCCGTCCTCGTTGAGCGGCGGGTTGCCCTCCACCGCCACGATGTAATTGCCTTTGTACTTCTGCTTGATGTCGGTGATGATCGCTTCGGCCTGGTGGCCCGCCGCCGCCATCAGCGTGTCGTCGTAATCGAGCGAGAGCATCGAGAGCACGACGTCCTTGACCAGCGGGTGGGCGGACCGGATGAACGACTCCGAGCAGCAAGTGCATTCCAGACCGTGGAGCCACAGCACCGGGGTGCGCGGTTTGGTCTCCATCGCATGGGCGAGGAGGGGCACGAATTCCGCCCCGAGGCCCATCGATGCCGCCGTCAGCGAACAGAATTTCAGAAAGCTGCGGCGGCTGATTCCTTGCCGCCGCAGCACCTCGTAAAAGGTTTCGGCCATCGCTGATCTCCCCCGTCGATGCCATCCGGCGATGCCGGTGGCTTGGGGAAGAGGTATCAAGACCCGTGCCAACCCCTTCGCGGATTGCCGGATTTGCCGGAAATCAATAGCTTGGACGCTCCGCCGTGGTGCGTCGGAGCCGATGAACTGCAATTCGGTCAACCGGAGATTTCACGGGATTGGAAAGGAGCTTTCCAGATGCGCATCCGCTGTCCGGAGCCGTCTCGACGATCGGCCCCACCGCAAACGTCTTATGGATGCGTCCTACGCCAGCGTCGATTCCCGGATCATCGCGATCCATTCGCCGATGGGGCTCGAGGGCGGCTGCGGCCAGCACTCCGAGACTTCGTAGGCGATCTGGCGCAGATGCCATCCCGCCTCGCGCGCAAGCGCGGCAATCTCCCACTGCAGGGCCGGCTCTTCCTGAGCGGCGAGGACCGCCGCCCGCGGGTCGTCGACCCCGGCATCGGCGAGCCACCGGCCCAAGCGGTCGATCCGCGCGTCGATGAATGCCGTGGCGGCATCCTGGTCGTCTTCCTGCATCGAGTCGGAAATCCGCTTCCAGGAATCGATTCGGGCGACCGCGGCATCGAACGCCGCATGGCCGGCCGCCGCAACGGCCTCCCCGGGCGCCGTCCTCGGCAAGGCCGCCAGCAGCGCATCGCACAAGCCGCCATCGAAACTGCGGCGGTTGAACCGCAGCAACGGCGCGAGCAGGCCGCAGGCTTCGTCGGGATGGCGGTCGACAACGCCGGTCACGACCTCGGCCAATGCCAAGGCGCGCCCGTGCTTGCCGATCGCGTCGCCGTGCAAGCCCCGCGGGTAGCCGCTGCCGTCGACCCGTTCGTGATGCTCGGCGAGCGCCGACGCCACGGCCGGGCTGAGCAGCGGTTCGCGCTGGGCGATCAGCTGCGCCGTCAGCGGGTGGGCGAGCAGCGCGCGCCGCGCCATCGGATCGAGCGCCTTTCCGCCTTCGTACTGCGCGGGGTCGGCGTGCATCATGCCCATGTCATGGAGCAGCCCGGCGGTGACGAGCAGCTGCAGATCCCGATCGGAAAACCGTCCTCCCAGTCCGATGAACGCGGCCACGAACGTGCAGCGCAGCGAATGCTCGTACAGGTCGGTCGCGGTGTCGCGGGCCACGGTGAGCCGGATCGCGATCGCCGGCGGCAGCGGGCAACGCTCCCAGGCGGACCACAGCCTCGCCGAACCGGCCCCCAGACCGGCCTCGAGGTATGCCAGCAGCGGAACCTCGGCCACCAGTTCACGCGCGCGGGCGGCAATGTCCCGGGGGCGGATCGCATCCTCGCTCGCCACGCAGCGGTCGAGCGGCTCGGCGAGCTTGTGTCCGAACAGCCGGCCAAGGATCCGGGTGTCGATCCGGGCGCCGGTGTCGAGCAGTTTGATGCCGTGGGTGGAATAGATCGGCTGCGCCGCGACCAGGGATCGCTTGTCGCCAAACGATGCCGCCGCCTCGAGATATCGATCGTTGTCGAGCAAATCGGCGGAAACCGATTCCGGGGAATCCAGCATCGACTCTTGTTCTTGCAACGAAAGTACGTTGGGCGATGATCCGCCGGATCAATACGGCTTTCGAACCCGCGGCACGGAAGCCAGTAGACGCCGAGTGTACGGATCCTGCGGGTGTTCGATCAACTCCTGCGCCGGACCGGTTTCGACGATCCGTCCGGCGGTCATCACCGCCACCTCGTCCGCCAGGTACTCCACGACGCCGAAATTGTGGGTGATGAACAGATAGGCGATGCCCCGCTCCTGCTGCAAACGGCGCAGCAGGTTGAGGATCTGCGCCTGCACCGAGACGTCGAGCGCGGATGTCGGCTCGTCGCAGATGATGAGCCGGGGATCCACCGCCAGCGCCCGCGCGATCGCGATGCGCTGGCGCTGGCCGCCGGAGAATTCGTGCGGGTACCGAAAGCGCGCGTCGGGCCGCAGGCCGACCGTTTCCATCAGCGCCTCGGTACGCGCACGACGCTCCGCCGCGTCGATTTCGGGCCGCAGCGCCAGCAGGCCTTCCTCGAGAATCTCCGCGACGCGCATCCGGGGGTTGAGCGATGCGTGCGGGTCCTGGAACACGATCTGCATGTCGCGCCGGGCGCGGCGCAAGGCATCGGCGGCCATCGCTCCGAGGTCTTCGCCATCGAGCAGCGCCTGGCCGCCGATCCGCGCCTTGCCCCGCAGCAGTTGCAGGATCGCTTTGCCGGTGGTGGTCTTGCCGCAGCCGGACTCGCCGACCAGGGCCAGCGTGCGACCGGCTTCGAGACGGAACGAAACCCCGTCCACCGCCTTCGCGATGCCGTGGGTGGTTCCCCAGCGGCCGGTCGTGCGGATGGGGAAGTGGACGCGATAGTCCGAGACTTCCAGAAGGGGAGCGGTGTTGCGACCGCCCGCACCCTCACCCCCGCCCTCTCCCGCAACGCGGGAGAGGGGGCCTGGAAGTGCCACACCGGGCGTCTCCCTCCGGCCGCCGGAAAGGGGAACCCGAAATGCCGCATCGGACATCTCCCTCTCCCGCTCGCGGGAGAGGGAGCCTGGAAGCGCCACACCGGGCACCGGCATGTCCCCCGGCGCTGCGCCGGGGCGATACAGCACGCAGCGCACTTCATGGCCGTCTTCGATGCGGATCAGTTCCGGCTCGCCCATCCGGCACTCGGGTCGGACGGCGAAACACCGGTCGGCGAAACGGCAGGTGGTGAACGGGCGGTCGAGCGCGGGGACCGTTCCGGGAATCGCCTCCAGCGCATGACCGCGCTTGGCCATGTCGGGCAAGGCACCGAACAGTCCGCGCGCATAGGGGTGCAACGGGCGGGAAAAGAACGTCGACGCGGCCGCCGTTTCCACCACCTGCCCGGCGTACATCAGCGCAATGCGGTGCGCCATCTGCGAGACGATCGCGAGGTCGTGGGTGATGAGCAGCAGCGCCATGCCGTTCTCGGCCTGCAGTTCGCGCAGGAGGTCGAGAATCTGTGCCTGGATGGTGACGTCGAGCGCGGTCGTCGGCTCGTCGGCGATCAGCAGTTCCGGCTCCGCCGCAAGCGCGACGGCGATCATCACGCGCTGCTTCTGCCCCCCGGAAAGCTCGAACGGATAGTTATGGAAGCGCCGTTCCGGTTCGGGAACGCCGACGCGCCGCAGCCAGTCCACCGCGCGTTCGCGCGCCGCCGCGCCGCGCCGGGAGGTGTGGCGTTCGATCGTTTCGACCACCTGGGCGCCAACGGTCATCACCGGGTCGAGGCTGGTCGCGGGTTCCTGGAACACGATCCCGACCCGCCGGCCGCGCAGATCGCGCATGCGCGCTTCGGGCAGGACCACGATGTCGGCGCCGTCGAGTTCGATCGCACCCCCGCCCACCCGGGCGTTGTCGGGCAGCAGGCGCATCACCGAGAGTGCCGTCACCGATTTGCCGCAGCCCGATTCGCCGACGAGCGCGAAGGTCTCCCCCTTGGCGATGGCAAACGTCGCGCCGTCGACGGCGACGACGACCGCCGTTCCGGTGGCGATTTCGGTGCGCAAGCCGGTTACGCGCAGCATCCATCACCTCCGGGCCGCGCGCGGATCGAACGCATCGCGCACGGCATCGGCGAAATAGTTGGCGGAAAGAACCAGGGCGACCATGAACGCGAACGCCGTGACGAGCGTCCACCAGATCACCGGCTCGCGGGCGAGTTCGAGGCGCGCGGTGTTGATCATCGTGCCGAAGCTGGCCATCGAGGGGTCCACGCCGATCCCAACGTAGGAGAGGGTCGCCTCGGCGAGGACCAGATCCGAGAACCGGATCACCACGTTGATCAGCACCATGTGCATGATGTTGGGCAGCAGGTGCACGCGCAGGATGCGCAGGGCGGGCACGCCGAATGCCTGGGCGGCCTGGACGAAGTCGAGTTCGCGCAGCTTGAGGACTTCGCCGCGCACCAGCCGGCACAGGTCGGTCCAGGACCCCAGGCCCAGGATCACGCACAGGAAAAAGAGGCGCGCATCGGTGCGATTGGCCATCGTCGGGAACCAGTCGGGGTGCTTGTCGATGAACACCATCAGCATCAGCACCGAGGCGGCGATCAACAGGACGTAGGGGATGGAATTGACCACCGTGTAGAGGTATTGGATCGCTTCGTCGATCCAGCCCCGGAAATACCCGGAGAGCAGGCCCAGGCCGACCGCCAGCGGCAGCGTGAAGATCGTCGTCATGGTGCCGATGACGAGCGCGGTGCGGATGCTTTTGAGCACCACGTACAGGACGTCGCGGCCGGTGCGGTCGGTTCCCAGCACGTGGTAGTTCGTGGCCAGGCCGGCGACGGTGCCGGCGAGGAGGCAGGCGAGCAGAAGGGTGAGCAGGACGGCGCGAAGGGGATATCGGGTTTGGCCGCGGAGGATGGCCGAGACCGTCACCCTGCGCCTGCGATGGAGCAACGCGACGATCGCGGCGAACAGGCCCAGGAATGCCGCGAGCCCTCCCGCCGCGCCGAACAGCGCCCGTTTCGCCACGTCGGCTCCCCAGCCGTTCCCGGCGTCGTCGATGCCGAGTCCGGCGTGCTTCAGGCGGGGATAGCGGCGGATCGACTTCCCGTCCGGCAGCACCGTCACCTGCTTGGCGTAGCCGTAGATCGCCAGCGGGCGCGAATAGCTCACTTCCTGGCTGTCGCGCAGGTGCGCGAGCAGGGCATCGAGCGCGGAATCGGTCCGTGCCGACCAGGCGGGGGCCGCGCCCGGGGCGCCGGGCAGCGCGAGGCGGTAGTGCAGGCTGTCGAGCATGCCCACCGTCGCGAAAAGGAGCAGCACCGTCGCCGATACCGCGCCTGCGGGGCGCAGGAAGGCCTGCCGCCAGGTCGATGCGAGATGCGGGGTGCGGGCGACGATGCGCCCGTACGCCAGCAGCGCGGCGACCAGCAGAAGCATCGCGACGTCGGTCCAGAGAAGTACCGGTTTCATGGCCGCAATCACTCGAGGCGGACCCGCGGGTCGACGAAGGTGTAGACGATGTCGACCAGCAGGTAGGACCCGATGGTGACGACGGAACCCACGAACACCATCGCGCGGACGATGCCGAAATCCTGCTGCGTGATGCCGTCGATGGTGAATGCGCCCAGGCCGGGGATGGCGAAGAACGATTCGGTGATGATCGTTCCGGTGAACACGATCGGCAGCATCGCGCCGGCATTGGTGACGATGGGGATGAGCGAATTGCGCAGGACATGGCGCAGCAGCACCGTCCACTCCGAGAGCCCCTTGGCGCGCGCGGTGCGCACGTAGTCCTTGCCCAGTTCTTCGAGGTAGATCGTGCGGAAGAGCCTCGCCTGCGGCCCCAGCGAACCCAGCACCAGCACGAATACCGGCAGGACCAGGAACGCCTCCGGCCGGGCGCGCGCGAACCCGGATATGGGGGTGAGCTGCATGAGCTTGCCGACGAGATACTGCCCGAAGATGATGTAGAAGAGCGTGGAGATCGACATCAGCACGACGAGGAAGGCCACACCCACGGCGTCGAGGCGGGTGGCGCGGAACAGCACCATCCCCAACGCGAACACCACCGGGACGATGACGGCAAGCAGGAACACCTGGATGCCGATCAGAAACGACGGCAGGAAGCGCCGGCGCATCTCGTAGGAGATGTCCAGGCCCTCGTTGGTGTGGCCGAAATTCAGTTCCGCCATGTCCCGGGTGGTGGCGAAGAACACCGTGTCGGTGAGCTTGCCGAGCCCGGGCGCCGCGGCGTTGAAATAGAGCGGCCGGTCATAGCCGTGCTCGGCCTCCCAGCGGTGGATCGCTTCGGTCGTCACGCGCCGGCCGAGTTGCAGCCGCGCCTGGTCTTCGGGCGTATTCACGGCGAAGAACAGGGTGAACGTCACCAGGTGGACGCCGAACAGCACGGCAAGCGCGTAGGCGATGCGGCGCAGGAGATAGGCGATCATGAGGGGCGCCCCCCCGCATCCCCGCCCTTTCCTCCCGAGGGGGGAGGGGGCGAGCTCGGCCCGCCGTCCTGCGGCACTTCCCAGATGATCGCCGTGCGCGCGTCGCGCTGCTCGCGGGCGCGCCAGACCCGCCACAAGGGAATCATCGCCAGCGACAGGGCCGCCAGAATCGCCGCGAGCGGCCACCAGTGCGGGCGGTTCCATTCGCGGATCCGTTCCCAGCGCATCGCGGGGTCCACATCCAGGTACTTGATCTGATCGCGCACCATGATGCTCGGATTGGCGTTGTGCACCCAGGGCTGATAGGCGGCCGCGATCGCCGGGAAATATCCCCACATCCACGGGCTGTCGCGCTGGACGATCCGCACCATCCGGTCGATCACCGCCTGCCGCGCGGGGCCGTTCGGCAGCACCCGCATTTCCTGATACAGGCGGTCGTATTCGGGGTTTTCATAGTTGGCCGCATTCTCGCCCTGGAATTTCGCCTTGCCCTGCGGGCCGTAGAGCAGAAAGAGGAAGTTCTCGGGATCCGGATAGTCGGCGTACCAGCCCCAGGAAAAGATCTGCGCCTCGCCCTTCAGCACGCGCTCCTGGAACCGGTTGTAGTCCTCGGCCCGGATCTCCAGCTGGATGCCGAGCTTCGCGAACTGCTTGATCTCCCAGTCCAGACCGGCCTGGGCCGCGGGCGTGGTGCCGGTGGTGTCGTACGTCAGGACGAGCGGCTTGCCGCTCTTCGCATCGCGGCCGTCGGGATATCCTGCTTCGGCGAGCAAGCGGCGCGCCTCCGCGATCGATCGTCGTTCGGCGCGGCCGTCGGCCCACACATGGGTCACCGGATCGATCCCCGCCGCACCGCCGCGATAGCCGAACACCGCCGGCGGGATCGGTCCCATCGCCGTCTTCGACGCACCGATCGTGTCGAAGAACACGCTGCGATACTCCTCCCAATCATGGGCGATCGAGATCGCCTGCCGCAACTTGCGGTTGCGTTCCTGCTGCGCAGGGGTGTCGCCGCCCCCCACCACCGGGTCGAGCCAGTTGAAACCGATGTAGGAAATACTCGGCCCGACGTGGCCGATGATCTGCACGCCGCGCGCCCGCAACAGCGCCGCGCGTCCGGTGTTGTCGAGCAGTTCCTTCTCCAGCACGAACCCGGTACTGAGCCGTTCGACGTACGGCACGTCGTAATAGCCCTGCAGGAACTTGTCGAGCGCGGGCTCTTGCTCTTTCTCGACCGAAGAAATAACTTCATCTACGAACGGAAGCGATTTTCCGGCATCGTCCAGCAACCCCTTGGCCGCGTCGCCCGGCATCCCCACGCTCGGGTAGCGCTGCCCATGGAAGTTCGGGTTGCGCCGCATGATGTAGCGGTTCGCGCTCTGCGACACCAGCATGAACGGGCCGGTGCCGACCGGCCAGAAATTGAGCGTGAGGCCGTTGTCCGCCATCCCGCGCTGGGCATAGAAGCGGTCCGCCTCCCAGGGAATCGGCGAAAAGAAGGTCATCGCCAGCCAGTACCGGAACTGCGGGTAGACGCCGTGGATGCGGATCTCCAGGGTGTAGCGGTCGAGCGCGCGCGCGCCGGGCAACGGCACCGTGCGCAGGTCGCGCCAGGGCAGATAGCGGTCGCGCGGGCGCGTGCCGGCGAATGCCGCGGCGCGTTCGGCGCGCAGCCGGTCGCCGAATGTTTTCATGCCGACGATGAGCGGCGCCATGATGCCGTAGATCGGCGAAGGCGTATGGACGTAGGGGCTGGCCAGGCGCTTGATCTCGTAAACGTAATCGTCCGCGGTGAGCTCGCGCGTCGCCGTCGCCACGCCATGCCCGGGATCGAGCGGAAAATCGGCAATCGAATGGCGCCACGCGATCTGCGCCCGGCTGAGGTCCTGATACACGTAGCGCCCATGCGCATCGCGGGCGAACGCCGGATGCGGCTGATACCGGATTCCCGGGATCAGCCGCAGGGTGTACACGCTGATGGCGATGCGACGGACCGGCGCGTCGGCCGGCAGGTCCCGGCCCGCCGCATCCAGGTACCGGACCGTCGGCAGCCCGCGAACCGTGCGCCCCTCCAGCGTGAACGGCCGCTTGAGGTAGTCGTACTGCAGCGGCGGCTCGTAGATCGAGTACGTCCAGGGCGTTTCGTCGTTGCTGTAGCTGCTGACCGGATCCAGATACTTCGGGCGCGAGCCGAAGGACGTGAAGAGCACCTTGGCGCGCAGCAGCGATTCCGGATACGGGGAGTCGGGGACCGGGCCGCAGCCCTGGACCGTCAAGGCCAGCAGGACCAGGGCGATCGCCGGAAGGATGCCGAAAGCGCGTTTCAATGTGGGATACGGATTTTTCGGAAAAAATGGGTAACAACCCATTTCAGAAGCGTACACGAAGCTGGCAGTACACTTCCGCACCGTGGAAAATACCGATCCCAGCTTCCGCCTTCCGATCCGGGTCTACTACGAGGACACCGATGCCGGCGGGGTGGTCTACCATGCCAACTATCTCCGGTTCTTCGAGCGCTGCCGCACCGAGTGGCTGCGCGCGCTCGGCTTTCAGCAGGGCGATCTCGCGCAGCGCGAAGGGGTTCTGTTCGTGGTTGCCGCCGCCCGGGTCGAATACCTGCGACCGGCCCGCCTGGACGACGAACTGGTGATCGATGCCCGCATTTCCGCCTTGCACCGCAGCGCCATCGCGTTCGTGCAGCACGCCCTGCGCGGCACGGAGCCCCTGTGCCGGGCCGAGGTCAAGGTCGTCTGCGTCGACGCCGCGACCCTGCGCCCGAGCCGCTTGCCCCAACCCTTGACGAACCTTCTGCAAACCGGCCTTCCGGCCGCTTCCGACACCGAACTCGCATGAACATCTCCGCCGACCTTTCCATCTTTGCCCTGGTCGCCCACGCCACCTTCGTGGTGCAGTGCGTGATGGCGCTGCTGCTGGCGATCTCGCTCGCCTCCTGGACGTCGATTTTCAGCAAGACCCTGGCGATCCGCCGGGCGCGGCGCGAAACCGAATCCTTCGAGCGCAAGTTCTGGGCGGGCAGCGACCTGCGCCAGCTGTTCAGCGCCGCGTCCAACCCGCACAACCAGACCGGGGCGCTCGAGCGCATCTTCGAAGCCGGCATGGCCGAATACCTCAAGCTGCGCGGCGGCCCGGGCGGCGATCAGGACCGCCAGGCGCTGCTCGACGGCGCCCGCCGCGCCATGCGGGCGGGCTACCAGCGCGAAATGGACACGCTCGAATCGCGCCTCGCCTTCCTCGCCTCCGCCGGCTCGGTCAGCCCGTACATCGGCCTGTTCGGAACCGTCTGGGGCATCATGCACGCGTTCACCAACCTGTCGAGCCTGCAGCAGGCCACGCTGGCGAGCGTCGCGCCCGGCATCGCCGAGGCGCTCATCGCCACCGCCATCGGCCTGTTCGCGGCGATTCCGGCGGTGCTGGCCTACAACCGGTTCGCGCACGACATCGACCGCCTGGCCAACCGCTTCGAGACCTTCATCGAAGAGTTCTCGAACATCCTGCAACGGCAACGGTAAGCGCCATGGCCGTACTCGCCCGCCGCAGCAGCGGAAGCCGGCGCCGCATGATGGCCGACATCAACGTCGTGCCGTACATCGACGTGATGCTGGTGCTGGTCGTCATCCTCATGGTCTCGGCGCCGTTCGTCAATCCGAGCCTGGTGCAGCTGCCCTCGCTCGGCAAGGCCAACCGCGCACCGGATCGGCCCATCGAGGTCGCCGTCAAGGCCGATGGCAGCCTGCTGCTGCGCGACCGCACCGCCGGCGGGTACGCCGAGCCTCGGCCGGTGCAACTCGATGAATTCGTCGCGCTGGTGCGGCAGCGCCAGCAGAGCGACCCCAACGTCCCGGTGGTGATCTCGGGCGACAAACGGGTTCGCTACGAGGCGA